>SKZP01000246.1 GCA_007127275.1 Planctomycetota bacterium | reverse complement strand
TTCTCCGCGTAGAGGCTCTGGTAGAGCGAGTCGTAAATGTCGCCGTAGACCTCGCGCAGGTTCAACTGCTCACCCGGTTTAAGGTGCTGGGTGGCCCGGCTGATCACCTTGAAGCGCCAGAAGTCCCGCTCCTCGCGGCTCTTCTCAATTCCCATCAACTCTTCAATGGGCTGCATCTTTTCTTCGCTCGGCTCCTCTGACTGGCCGGTAATGGGGTTGAGCACCTTTTCCTTCTTATTGTACGCGGTGACGTGGGCGAGGTACTCGCGGATGCGCGAATCCATCTCCTCTTCGGTGACGTTGACGAGGCTGTGCTCGACCTCGCGGGCGACAATGTCTTTGTAGCGTTGCCGCAACAGCCGTACGAACTCGCGCGGCTCGTGAAAGCCGTCATCCGGCTCGTCGGCGAGAAAGTCGTAGTTCACCGCCCCCTGATCAATCACCTTCTCAATGATTTGGAAGACGTGAAACGGCGTGATGCACTCCTCCTCGTGCGCCTCCTCGCAAAGGTCGGCGAAGATGTTCTGCAGGATGCGTGTGGGGATGCCGCGCATCCCTTCGAGCATGTCCGGGATGGGGTGCTCGTTGCGCAACCGGCGTTTGACCTCACGGGTGAGCATCTGCCGCTCCGACTGCGACAAGTCGGGGGGGATCTCGCCGTCGTAGAGCAGCGCCTTCGACATCGGTTTGTTGACCTTTAGGAACAGCGTCTCGGGCAACAAGTTGTCGAGGAAGCTGCGCTCGAGCCTCGTCAGAACGGCGAACAACGCGGCAAGCTCCGTGGTATGCGGGGCAATGCTGCGCGTCTTTCGCGCCTGTTGCAGGCTGATGTCGTAGATCTTTTTCTCGTCGCTGTAGGAGAGCAGATACGGCACGTCAATCTTGCGCATCCGCGAGCGAAGCGCCTGGCTAATGGGCTCCTGGCGCAACAGGCGGTACTCGAAGGCGTTCGTGGTGCCAATGATCATCACGTCAATGTCGGCGTTCAGGTCGCCGAAGTCCATCTTGTGCTCCTCGACCGCGGAGAGCAGATGCTGCAGGTAGTTGACCGGCTTTTTGAAGATGTCGCTGTAATGGATCAGGCCGCGGTTGGCCATTACATACTTGCCCGAGAAGCGCACGAGGTTGAGCGAACTGATCAGGTTGGCAATCAGGCGGTAGTTTTCGTCGAGCGAGATCATCTGGGCGGTCGTCTCGACATTCCCCTCCGGAAACACCTTCGCCACGCCGCGGCCGCCGGACTCGCTAAACGGCATGCGGTGTACGCGGATGTGCCGCATGACCTTGCGCCAGTCACCATTGTACCGGCGCAAGAGGTAGTCGTGGATTTGCCGGCAGTTGTAGTTGAGCTCCCCTTCGAGGAGCTTTTTGGGAATCACGTAGTGTGCGTCGCCGTAGCGTTCACGGAAGAGCCGTTCCAGGTACTCGCGGCGGATCTTCTTGGGGATCAGCAGGAGCGGATTCTCGTTGAGTTGGCAGGGCACGCTGGCCACGACGTCACGGATGGGTTCATCGGCATCTTCGTCGGCGGAGCCGCCGGCGTCGGCGAAGCCGAGGCTGGCAATCTCGTCGGCGAAGCGTTTGCCGAAAATCCAGCGGTAGGTGTAGACGGCCCCTTCCGGTTTGCGGGTGTAGTCCTCGAGGCCACGCGAGATCAGGTCGACCATGCTGGTCTTCGCCGTGCCCACGGGGCCGTGGAAAACGAAGATCCGCTCGCGGCCCTCTTCCCGTGCGGCAGCGCGAATGTACTTCACAAGCCGCATGATGGTCCGCTCGAGCCCGAAGAGCCTGCGCAGGCCGCCGTCGAACGGGTCGTCGAACAGGTGGTACCGCGTAATGCTCTCGCCGGAATCCTCGAAAGTCTCGGACCCGTAAAAGTGGATCATGTCGTTGATCAACTGAAACGAGGTCCGCGTGAGGCGGTACGGATCCTCCTCGACCTTGCGTAAATACTCCTCGAACGTGCCTTCCCAAATGGCGTCGGAGTACTGGTCGCGAACGGAGTCGTAGAAAAACGCCATTGCGTTGCTGTGGGAGGTGCTCGGCCGTTCGCTCATTTTGCTGTGTCCGTGCTGCGCAGCATTTGCAGGTGCTACTCAATGAAATGGCCGCCGTGGCTCGCCGCCGGTGCCGCAATGCAAGCGGCCGACCGATCATAGGGCAGCGCTGTGGCCGCGTCAAAGTCGAAACGCTCGAGTTCCCCCGTCGTGGGGGGCGTGATGCGAGCGCGGCGCACGGCGGATTGGGGAGCACACAAATTAAGCCAGGTCGTGAAGATTGGGACGACCGTCGCCCGAAATTCTGCGTTACAATACCTGGGACTTACGGTGAACGCCGAGTCCGGTGGGGCTTGGGTCGCGTAGCCGTGGATACTGCTTCGTGTGGGTTGGTGCGTTATGACTCAGACCCCGGTTGCCTCCTCTTCCATGATGCTCTCGTCGGGCTCTCCCGAGGCGCTTCACGAGCCTTCGACGTTCGCCGCCTTTGCCGACGAACTTGCCGAGCCGTTGCTTCGCCAGGCGCTGGCCGTCGTTCGCGACGCGGACTTGGCGCAGGATGTCGTGCAGCAGACGTTGATTCGTGCCTGGGAGTGTGCCGGCGAGTTGCCGGAGCACCCGGCGGCGCGACGCGCCTGGTGCAGCCAAACACTGCTCAACTTCGCACGCATGGGCCTGCGCTCGCGTAAGGCACGGATCAACCGTGAGAAGGACGTCGCCTCTCGACGGGCGCAACGAGTCGACGCCGAGGCGCATGATCCGATCAAAGAGGTGATTGCCGAGGAGGCGTGGTCGCTGGCGATGGAACTTGAGGAGCCCATCCGCGAGGTGTTGAGCCTGCGTTTCGGCATGGGAATGACGCTGCGCGAGACGGCCGAGGCGCTGGAGGTGCCGGAGGGCACGGTGGCGACGCGCCAGCGCACGGGGCTTGAACAGTTGCGCCGCCGCCTCGGGCTCAAGCCGCACGCGGCCGCGTCACTCGTCGGTGCGGGCAGCCTGCTGCCGCTCGGCGAGGGCTTGGCACACGCTTGCCACGCAGAGCCGGCGGTACTCGCGCAGGCCAAGGCGGGGCTGCTCGAAGGTGTTGCCGCGGCGACCTCCACAGGCAGCGCTGGGGCCGGCGCATCCGCAGGCGCCACGGCCGCCGCTTCGACGGCTACGGCGACGGCAACGCTTTCCGGGAGCGGACTCGCAGCCTGGGTTGGCGTGCCGTTGTTCCTGCTTGCCGCTGCGGCGCTGCTCGTGACGCACGTTGTGCTTGAACAATCCGGCACCGCTGACACCGGCGCACCCAACTCGGACGTGACGCCGTCGAGCCCCCCGGAAGAAGCGCACGAAGCCGAGGCTCCCCCGCAAGAGCCTGGCAGAAGTGACAACGAAGCGTTGATTCACTACGAAGCCGAGCCGGAGGACGACGCGTTCGAGTCGGTCGTGCCCGTGCATTGCCCGCAGCCGTGCTTCGACAACGAACCCGAAAAGCACGACGCGGAGCGAAGGGAAGAAAAGAAGGAGCCCTTGCCGGGTGAGACTTGCCCGGAGAAGCTCGCCGAGATGCTGCGCGCCGAGCCTGTCCGCATGCCACTGCCGCACAGCTCCGCCTGGGGCCCGCACTACTGATTGGGTGGTACCAAACCGCCCGCGCATGGAGATCCGCAATTCCAAGTTCA
>SKZP01000394.1 GCA_007127275.1 Planctomycetota bacterium | reverse complement strand
CACCATCTCCGGCGTATCCTCCGGCAACGCAAGCCAGTGGAGCCCCACCCGGCACGTATCCGGCGAGTCGTAGGCGGCCCGGCCGGTTCCCCCTTCCAGCAGGTGAACCACAAAGTCGCTGCGCCCGAGGAAGTCGTGTTTGCGCGTCAGATGGGCGCGGTGCATCTCCAGCGCAACAAGCAGGCGGCCCGCCTCCATCAGCGCATTGCGCGTCGGGTCGGTGTGCGCCGCATGACTCTTCGGGCCGCGTACGAGAATCTCCAGCGCGAAGCGGCCGAGTCGCCCGGCGATGAACAACACACTGGGAAAGCGCGAGCGCGACTCATACGGCACCGCCCCAGTGTCGCCGGAAACGATCAGTCGGACATCCTCGAACCAGTCGCGCCGCTGCTCCACCAAGCGCGCCACGCCGAGCGAGTCGGATTCCTCGTCGACGCACAGCGCAATCTTGATGCGGGAGTTGCACGGTTCAAAACCGTTCAAGCCGGAAAGAATGGCCGCGAGGCCACCTTTCATGTCGGCGACGCCGAGACCGCGGTAGACGTGCGTGTGCGCGTCATACCCGACGCGAAGCGGATCCTGCCCCTGAGCGCCGTAGCCCGGCGGGCTCGGCACCGTATCAAGGTGACCGGTAAACAGAATGGCCGGCGCCCCGACGGGACCCTTCTCGGCAAGTAGGTTAAAACGCCCCTCGGCGACTTCAAGGCGTACGGTGCGAAAGCCCTGTTCTTCAAGCATCACTTCCAGCGCCGTCGCAAGCTCGGCTTCCGCGCCGCTAGGCGAAGAGATCGCGACAAGCTTTTCGAGCACGGAAATGGCAAGCGACGCCTCCACTGGCGCGGCGCACGTCCCGTTCAAAGCAGCGTTACCGGACCCCTCGGACGTCATTGAATCCACCCTCCGGCTTGTGTGAGACCCAACGATCGACGCGCGATCCCCACGCCACACGGACAACGCGACAAGGCCCCCTCCGGGGCCGCCACACAAGATGACCGCGGTTTCAGGCCGCCCCCAAAGGTGTAGCCCCCCGTGTGCATCCCACGCTTGCTCCAGCTAATGGTACGAAATGTTCTCCGCGAATGTCACGCAAATTGTGATTTGCCCAAACGGCACGACCAAGTGTCGCTTCCGTCAATGTGCGCCCGTCCGAGACGGCGCCCCCACAACGAAGCGGTTGCGGCGGAGCGCGTACCGGTTTCCCGACCGTTTCGGTCGTTTCACGGAACGGAGCGGTTGCGGCACCACCGAGTACTCACGTCCATTCACGCAAAGTACGTCCCCGAGCCAACCTCCGTCGAGAGGCGGGTTGGCACGAGGCGTGGCAAAATTGCCTTGCAAAAAAGCAACCGATGGTGTCTTAAGGGGTTGACCTTTGTTGCATCCGTGGGTACCGTTTGCCCCGCTTGCACAAAACCCCGAGCCTATACTGGCAAGCGTGTGCTACGCGGTGCGTGCAAGCGTTTCTTGTTTCGTTTGTTTGGTTCCATTGGGGTCCGTTTGGACCGGAGGAGGGAAGCTGTGAATCGGTTCCAGAAGTGGTTGCATGAGTTTCTCAAGGAGAACAACCTCTCCAACGTACAATGCGGCGAGAAGTTCGGCGTCAATGATTCGCTGATCGGGCACTACTTGCGCGGCACGCGGTTGCCGACCTACACGACGCTGCAAAAGATCAAGAACGCCACGGGCCTGAACATGAACGAGTTGTTCGACTGACGAGTCCGTAGACGGTACGCCGAACGACGGGCTCAACCGGCCTGCGGCGCAAGCGAAGCAAAGCCCAAGGGCACGCACGCGCGTCCCTTGGGCTTTCTCGTGAATGCCTGCGAGGCACACGGAGCGGACAGACGGCATGCAATCCACGCAAGGGTGCCGCCGGCCCTTGTCGACCGAAGGAACCTGGCGTTTGCCGCACGTCGGGCGGGTCCCCTCCAAATTCATTTCTGCAACACGTGCCGGCAGCACCCTCCGTGGATCTCGGAACTTTCCAATTCCGCGGCGCGAAACTAGGGTACGGAGTCGTTGGCGACATGGCGTTGTCGTTTTGCAGGGGGACCGACGGGGCCTTCTCTCACACGTAAGGGACGAAATGAAAGAGTCGGCGACAACCCGCTCCGCACGGGGCACATGGAGTAACTTGCGCAGAACCGCTGTCGAAGCGGTAGTGGTAGCTAGCGAGGCAACCCGTGTCGCACACGACACGTTCTCCGCAGGGGACGAGGTCGCCAAGGCGGACGCCTCCCCTGTGACCATTGCCGACTACGCCGCCCAGGCGCTGATTTGCCACCGTTTGCTCGAGGCGCACCCGGAGGTGCCCTGCATGGGTGAAGAAGAGGCGAGCCGACTGCGTGGCCCAGCCGGAGAGGAATTGCTCGCGCGTGTCGCCGAGATTGTGCGAACGGTCGAGCCCACCCTCTCTCACGCGCAGATTCTTGAGGCCATTGACGCGGCCCATTGCAAGGGGGGCGCCAGCGGCCGCTTCTGGGCCATTGATCCCATTGACGGCACCAAGGGATTCTTGAAGCGCAACGGCCAATGGGCGGTCGCACTCGGACTCGTCGAGGACGGGGCCGCGCGCCTCGGCGTGCTCGGCTGCCCGGCCTTGCCGCTCGAGCCCGGCACGGACCCGAGCGCAACCGGCGTGGTGTTCGTCGGCGTCGTCGGCGAAGGGGCCTACCAGCGTGGGCTGAACAACTCGGCGCACAACGAGGAGCGCGAGATTCACGTGGCTCGCGGAGAAAATCTACCGCTGATCGTCGCCGAGTCGGCGGAAAACGAGCACAAGCAGGGCAACCGCACGGCGCGCATTCGTGAGGCCATCCAGGCACGCATGATTCCGATGGACAGCCAGGCGAAGTACGCGTTACTCGCCCGGGGCGAAGCGACGGTCTACCTGCGTGTTCCCGTGCGCCGGCCGGAAGGGGAGACGTTGTGGGACCATGTCGCTGGCGTCGCCCTTGTCGAAGCCGCCGGAGGCCGCGTCACCGACCTGCGAGGTAAGGCACTCGACTTCAGCCGCGGCACGCATATTGCCTCGAACCACGGCATCTTGGGCACGGCCGGTCCGCCGCACGAAACCATCCTCGCGGCGATCGAAGCCGACTACGCGGCGCACCCGCCACACCATTAGGAGCCGCCAGGAAACCACTTGCGACCGTTGAGCATCACGAGCGATGGTTGTGCGAGGGAACCACGCAGGTGCGCCGCGCCGCGCAGGTGCGCCGCGCCGCGCACCGCTGGCGCCCTGCGCTCGCCTCGGAAACGAGCGCGCCTCCGTCGCTTTCAGCCCCGGCCGAGTGCGCCGCGCGGCAGCGGCTCGACTGCGGGGTCGAAACCGAACTTCGAGAGGTCGAGTTCCTTCTCCGGGTCGTACACCGGAAACGCGTAGCGGTCGCCAATGCCGCGAAGCGGATACTCTTTGCGAAGCGGATACTGCTCTTCCTCGTCGAAGTAGTCCGGCGTAATCAACCGCTTCAGATTCGGGTGCCCCTCGAAGCGAATGCCGAACATTTCGTACACCTCGCGCTCCGTCCACTTGCCGGTCTTGTAGATCCCCCAGGAGCTATCAATCCGGCAATCCTCCTCCGGCACAAGCGCACGCAGCACGAGGCGCCGGTTGTGCGTCAGCGAGGTCAGCGTATACATGACGACGAAGCGAGGCTCGTCCGGCT
>SKZP01000570.1 GCA_007127275.1 Planctomycetota bacterium | reverse complement strand
TCTCCACACGAGGGGCGAGCCTTCGCGCCCTGTACCGTTCCGTCTCGACCAAATTGACGCGCGAAGCGCAGCATTGGCCTGGAGAGGCCGCAGGAACGCAAGGGCGCTCTCTGCCGTTTGCGTGACGAGTGGCGCGCAAACGGTGGAAAGTCCGCCCGGGTGCGCAACCAGCTCCGTAGAAGCTGACAGGCATGCAGGAGCTTACCTCCGAATGTGAGCTACTGTGCTTCGTTGTCGTCGTTTCCGTCGCTCGACGCGGCCACGGCCACGCCTTCGCTCGTGACGCTCAACGTTCGCAAGGGTTTTCCTCCCAGCTCCTTAGTTCTGCCACGTCACCTCGACACGAAGTCGGTCGCTGTAGATGCGGTCGATGATGTCCATGCCGGAGACGACGCGGCCAATCACCGGGAAGTCGAGCTCGTTCTGCCACGGGGTCGTCGCGGTGTTGATTTGCAGAGCAAGGCCGGCGTAGTTGTCCGAGGTGCGCAGCGAGACCGAACCGCGGAAGTGACGCCGACCGGTACTGATGACGCGAGCACTCGGCGCCTCGCTTGTTCCGGGACCACTGGGACCGACGGTGAGTTGGTGCGCCCGGCGGACGGACTGAATCATGCCGCCGTAGAGGTGACGCTCTTCGTCGGCTTCGTACCAGCCCTCGGCCACGGCCACTTCGAGGTGGCGAACGAGGTCGCCGGCGTCATTGCGGAACAACTCGATCTCCACCTCGCCGAACTCTTCGCCGTCGCGCTCGTAGAAGCGCAGCGTCATTCGTGGATTCTCGCGCTCGGTGCCCTGCAGCGCTTCGTCCTCGGCCCGGGCCTCGCGCTCTTGCTCGGCGTAGTGCCGGTAAAACTCGAGCTCGCGGTGGCGATTCCAGAGTTGGCGCGCCGAAAGCTCCGTGTCGCGCTCCCCTTCGCGGGGGTCCTCGGTGATCTCGTGCAGGTCTTGGATGACCCGCCTGGCGTATTCCGCCGCGTCGTTCCAGCGCTCGGCATTCCCCAGCGCAACCAGCAAGTCGATCGCGATCATGTTGCGCAGGCGCAGCGTCGCTTCCTCGCTGGCCGGATCCCCGGAGCCGACCTCGGGCATGTGCTCGACCGCCTTCGAAGCGTAGAGCAGCGCATCCTCATATTTGTGGTGGAACTTGAACTCTTGCGACACCGCGTAATAAAAGGTGCCGAACTCGCCGTACTCCTCCTCGGCAAGACGCTCGGCCATCTCGCGCATCCTGTCGAAGTCGCCGTGACGTCCGAGGAACTTGACGAGTTCAATGGCAAGGTCGAGCTGAACGGTGTTCAGCACGCGGTTGAGCGTCATGGCGAGGTAGCGCTCCGCAGTGTCGCGCTCGTCGAGATTGTACAGCAACGTCGCACAGGCCAGCGTCACTCGCCCGTCGTCGCGGTGCTCCGCGGCAACCTCGTCGAGCACGGCAAGCGCCTTGTGGTTGCGCTGGCGTATGTCGTCACGTTGCTCGGCAATTCGCGTCTGAAGCGGCTCCACCCGCTCGCGCAACCGCTCGAGGGCCGCCTCGGCAAGGCGCAGGTCCTCCTCCTCGGCCTCCTCGTCCGCTTCCAATTCGGCCACGCGTGTCTCGAAGCGCTCCACGTCGTCCCGCAATTCGTGAAGCTCCGCTTCCAACGCGTAAAGCTCGCGGCGCATCTGCCCCTGAATCAGTACGTGCATCCGCCCCACTTCCAGCGCGAGGGCAATGTCCCGCGGGTACTCGTAGCGCATCTGCCGGTACTGCGACAGCGCCTCCTCGTAGCGACCCAGGCGGTGCGACGCCTGCGCGACGAGCATCCGGGCAGGGAGAAAATTGCGGTTGTGCCGCCGGGTACGCTCAGCAAAGTGCAGCGCCTGGCGCCACATCTTCTCGCGCTCCAGCCCCGGCAACGGCCCCCGTGCCTGTGCCGCGAAGTCGCGGGCAATGTTGTACATGTACGGGTAGTAGTTCGAGTCCACCGCCAGCAGTTCCTCGACGCCTTTGACAAACTCGTCCTGCGACTCGAGATATTCGTCGACCAACTCCTCCACGTGACGTCGGGTCATCTCGTCAATCTCGACGTCGCCGTGCTCTTCGCGGTACCGCTCGATCCGACGCGCGGTGTTGTGCATTTCCCGCTGCAAGGCTTCCATTCGTTGGATGGCATCGCCGAGGATGCGGTCGACCGCTTCCTCCCGCTCGCGAGCGCGCCGCACCTGCCGCGAAGAGATCAGCACCTCGTCGTTGCGTTCGCCCCAGTCGTCCTCGCTTCGTAGGGTAATAAAGTTGCTGCGGTTGCCATACGCGTCATAACGGTCGCGCGGCGGCGCCACCGCCGCCCCCAGATCCGGGTCCGGTCCGACAACCTCGAAAGAGACGAGCAGGTTTCCCGCGCTCGTCCCCGGCATCATTCCGATCTCGCTGAGGTTCACCCGAATCTCGCAGTGCCAGCGGTCGGCAAAGAGCGTATGCGCCCGCCCCAGCCAGCCGCCGTGCGGCCGCGGCTGCCACGACGGGCTGTCGTCGAAGGGGTTGCTGCGCAACTGCACGAGGTGGCGGTAGGTGTCGTAGCCGGCGTTGTACGGGTCGTATTCCAGCGCATAGACGCGTTGGATCGGCTCCTCGTCTTTGGCGAGCAGGATGCGCACACGGTTCTGCACGAGAAAGATCTGCCCAACCACCATTCCGAAGGTCAGCGTGCCCCCGGATTGGCGGATATACACCGTGCACTCGCCGTCGTCCCCCAGCCCGAAACGGAACGGCGCGGTGTCACTGTACTCCTCGCGGTCGACCCGGCCGTCAAAACTCGTGGGTTCGAGCTCTCGCAGGGTGAACGGGTCGCCGCGGATATGCAGCTCGAACGTCTTTTCCCGCGAGATGCCGTCCGCATCCACAAGCTCCACGGTGATTTCGTACAGTCCCTCTTCCTCCGGTTCCCCTTCAAGCCGCCCCGTTTCAGGGTCCAGAAACATCCCCACGGGCAACGGATCCCCCGCCTCGGAAAGTCGCCAGCGGTACGGGGGCGTGCCCCCCTCGCCGATGAAGGTGTAGCGGTACTCGAGGTCGACTTGCCCCCGCGGCAGCGGCTTTTGGTTGTCGCTAGCAATTCTTAACGGACCGCGCTCCTCTTTCTCGTCGCTCTCGGCACTCTCGACTTGAATGCCGTCGTTGGCCTCCTCCACCCCGTTGTTGCGCGCCTCCCCGTTGTTGTCCCCTTCGGCGACGGCCACCGACAGGGCGGTGCCGACAAGCAATGCAAGGAAGAGTCCGAAACGCATGAACGAAGTCGGTGCGATTATCCTGCTGATCACCATGATGAAACCGTATCCAGGCGTGGATGAGTAAGAATTCGTCCGACTCGAAGGCGCAACGCCCCAACGAGCGTCCCGTCAAGAACAGCCATGCACCAAGCGAGCGGTGTCGTTGAGGCGAGTCGCCAACGAGTCGTCCCTGTGCACGACCTCTTAAACGTATCACAACCGGTCGGAGCGAGCATCCCTCCGATGCAAGAGCCCTGCATACTCACGTTGTGGAGATTGTGGCAACAAGTCCTCGCTTCAGAAATGAAACCGAACGGCACTCGGGTGCTGAAGGTTGATTCCCCGGGTGGTACGTCGCTGCCAAGCCCACGGGCTTCGCCCGTGGGTCGGAACCGGAAAAGGGCTGCGACTCACGGCTTCACCGGGCTTT
>SKZP01000142.1 GCA_007127275.1 Planctomycetota bacterium | reverse complement strand
TCGGTGGCGCTGAAGCTGTGCGAACTCGGTGAAACCTCAATGCTGGTTGAGCCGCCGCCACCGGGAGGGGTCGTGACGTCGAAAACGTCAATCCAGAAGGTCTGGCTGACGTTCTCCTCGTGAAGCATCAGCACAACGAAGCCGTAGTACCCCGTGGTCGGCGCGGTGATTGTGCGGACCACTCCTTGTTCGTCCAGGTCTTCGGCGAAGACTTGGAATCCGTCGTCCCCCATCAGATTGTCGTGGTAGTCGTACCAACCGACGGTCGGCGCGTAGAGGAAGCCGTAGGCGGCGACGTTTTGTTGTTGGGCCGACTGCATGACAAACTCGTAGTCGCGGCCCGCTTCGAGGAAGGCTTCGTAGCAGCGGACAATGGAACCGGCCGGCATGGTGAGGTCGTTCACGCCGACGGTAAGCGCCTGCGTCGTCGCCGCGTCGGAGACCTCGACATATTCGCCGCCGGGGCCGCTGTAGTGGTACGCCTGCAGGAAGTAGTCGGAGCCGGCGTTGTTGTTGTTGCCGTCAATGACAATCAACTCGCTGATGCCGCTCAATTCGGAAGACGTGACCAGGAAGCCACCCGTGGTCTCGTGCAGACCGAGGTCGTAGTCGGTCGGTGTGCTGGCGTTGAAGTACGACACGGCGGCGGCGGACCACCTCTGCGAGAGCGAGCCGTGGAAGTAGACCGAGTCGTTGTTCGTGTGCGACACCCACTCCGGGGAGTGGTTGTTGATCGGCGGAAAGGATTGGGCCTGCGCCACGGCCGGCATCCACGCCATGCCAATCAGCGCCACAAGAAGTGCAAGCGACGAGACGGACCAAGTCGTCGTGGCTGCGGAACCAGGGAATTTTTGTGCGCCGGCCATGGCTCGTTTCCTCGACAAAAGACTCTGCTGCTCAAGAACCCAACGAGAATTCCCTGCACGTACAAGCGTATCATGGTCTGAGCGGGCATTCATTGCAACACCGAAAGGCGGGACGTCCAGTCATGAGGCGCGCCTGACCCGACCTACCACTTAGGAGCTGTCAGGAAATACCTTCCGAAGTTGAGCTCCTACGCTTGACTGTGCTTCGTTGTCGTCGTTTCCGCAGCCCGACGTGGCCACGCCTTCGCTGCTCCACTTCCTCCGCCGTGCAGTCTAGTCTTCACTCGTAACGTACACCTTTCGGAAGGTTTATCCTGCCAGTTCCTTAGCGGATCAGGCGGTGGTTGGTTCGAAGCTTTTTCGGCAAAAACGCCCGTAGAGAGGGTTGCGAAAACGAGTGGACAAATGGATAATGTCGCGCACGTTCGGCACCCCGCCTTCGCGTTTCGTTTATGCGAAACTCGCGGGCCCGTCGGACTCTGTTCGGGCCTGCGTGGTGCGCCCTGTGCAGAATCTGCCGGGCGGGATGCCGCAGAATTCAACCTTCGAGCGGGTGCTGGATGACGCACGAGGCGCATACACCGTCGCCTGCGCCGTCGCCGGAGTGGCGGCCCCCGGATGCATGGTTGCGGGCGAGTGACGAAGAGCGCGAGACACTTCTGGTGAGGTGGTTCGGGCAAGCCGCCCCACCGTGGCGACCGACGGATGTGGTGGCGTGCCGGCGTTGGCTGGCCGAAGTGGTTTGCTCCGACGAGGTGCGGCTGAACCCGGAGGGGGGGCGCGAGGCGTTCCCGGGGATGACGGCCATTTTGCAGGGGCTTGCCCGCTTGGAGGGGGCGGATCTGCCGCCGTATTCGTCGACACCTGGACACGGGCGCGAGGCGTCGTCCGACGGCACAGCTCCGACCGGCACATGGGCGGCAACCGCGCACGGGGTTCACAGCGCTTCGGACGCCAACGCAGCGAACCCGGCGGAGGAGGACCCGGAGGCGACGGCCGACTTGCACGCCGTGTCGGATTTGCTAGGGACAACGGCGGGAAGCGACATCCAGGGTGACGCACGGCAAACCGGGTCGACGAGGCGCATACACGACGCCGGCGAACCGCCCGCTCAAGACAACGGCGCGTCACCCGCACCGCTTACCGCTCCGCTTGAGGCGGACGCGGATGCGGAGACACGGATGATTGCGGCGCTCGTCGCCGGCTGGCGGGGCGAGGCTGCCGAGTTGCGTCAGACGCTACGCGGGCTGACGCCGAAGCCGGACGGAACTCTGCCGGTGGCGCCGGCACTGGCCGAGGCATTGGCACGGCTGATTGCCACCCAAGGGGATGTGCTGGAAGGGCTCGCCCAGGCGGCGCACGCCGACGTGCTGGAACGGATGGGCGGCTGGTGGTTCGCCCTGCTGGAGGCGCACAAAATCTCGGCCTCGGTGCTGATTCCCGCGTGGAGCGCCCTGGTGGAGCGGCTTGCCTACCGGCGCGAGGCGGGGCTGATCCTCAAGCTGCAGCGGCGCTACCGTGCTTCACCGGATTGGCCGGGGCTCACCCTGCCACCCGCGGCGCCGGTGGCGAGCGAGACACCAGCGGTGCCGGGACGTGCCGAGGCGGAGCCGTGGATTGACGCGTTTGAACACCTCGAGGGGGGTAGCGCCCCGGAGGCGGAGCAGGTGACGCGCCTTTGGCAGCATGCCGTGTTGGAATGCGACGGCCGTGCCCCGGGCGAGCAGCTTGCCCGACTGCACGCAACGTTTGCGCGGCTCGCCTGCCGGCTGGACCCCTCCGTCGGCGGACTCGTCGAATTGCTCGGGCGGCTGGTGCCGTTTCGCTTTGCCGAGTCGGCGGTGCGCGCGACGCTCCGGCAGTTGCCCGGCCTTGCTGGGACGCAGTTGCCCGTGGTGGTGGGACGTGCCAGCGACGAGGCGTGGCAGCGGCTTTGGACGGGATTGACCTCGGCGTGGCGGCGCGTGTTCGCTCCGAAAGTGGCGGAGGAGGCGGAACTCGTCTGGCGCTTGCTGGTGGTCGCGCCAGACAGCGGCCGCCTGGAGCTTGTGCACCGGATGCTGCCGGCGCTGGTGCGCCACCTGTGTACGCCGGATCCGCAGTCCGCCGCGGCGTCCGCGTCTGCGTCCGCGTCTGCGTCCGCGTCTGCGTCCGCGTCTGCGTCCAGCAGTGGCAAGGCGGCCGCCCTGCCGGCGGAGGTGGTGCGGACGTCGCGTCGTGCCGCGGTGCGCTTGGTGTTGCAGTACGGCAAGCTGCAAGCCGCGGGAGAGTTGCCGCCGACGGCGCCGCCATACTGGTTGCTGCTGGATCACTTGCTGGAGCGTTTCGAGTCCGGTTTCCCTTGGCGCAGCGGGGTAGAAAGTGCCGGGCCGGCGGTCCGCGCGGCGGCGGTTTTGGAGCCCGGGGACGTGCGTGAGTTGCTGGCGTTGCTTGCGCAGGCGCCGCCGTTGCGTGTCGGCGAGATTTCCGGCGCGGCCGAGACAATGGGACGGGCGTGGCGCCTGGAAGCGGGCGCCGAGGCGACGCTGTCGCAGCGGGCCGGAGTGATCCGCCGCTGGCTCGTCGCCTTTGCGCAGACGGATGCGCCGTCGCTCGTACTTGCTGCGCTCGGCGCCTGCCGTGAGCCGGAGGAGATTGCCGCGGTGCAACCGGTGGAGACACTGCTCGAGGCGCTGCCGGCGCAACTTGGCGCGGCGTGGTGGCTGCCCATTCCCGGAAGTGCCTACGGCCAGCACGTGCAACTTGTCGAGGGAATCTACGCCCGCCTCGCCACTCAAACGGACAACGGCGCGGCGGCCGCGTCGGCGAGT
>SKZP01000018.1 GCA_007127275.1 Planctomycetota bacterium | reverse complement strand
CGACTGCGGCGCGAGCTCGACGACCGGGAGCGCGGACGACTCGAGCGGGTTCTTGCCAATCTGCGTACGGAGGTGCGTAACGACTTGCGCCACAAGCGCTGGCGCACCGCGATGAACCGCGTCGAGGACGAACGCCCCGACTTCCAGGGCACCGACCTGCAGCCGCAACTCGACGCCGTCGAGCGCGACATCCGCGAAGAGGCCGCCCAAGCGTGGGAGGCCGCCAAGGAGCGCATTGAACGCGAGATCAACACGGGCAACTACCGCGAAGTGCTGCGCCGACTCGAGGAGGCGAGCGACGGGGCGTTGCGTGAGCACGTCGAGGAGGCGGAGCGAATGCGCCTCGAGTTCATTGAATCATACGTCCCCCAGCGGTTGCAGGTTCACGAAGACGCCCGCGACCCGGAGGCGGGGGTGGCGCTCGTCGAGGAATTCCTCGGTGTTGCCGACTTTCAGCACGTCGCCCCCTTGATTGAGCGCTTTCGACAACGCTTCGAATTGCTCGAGCAGGGGCTTGTCCCGGTGAGCGTCCCCGGCGACGAGGTCACCGCCCCCGACGGCAGCGGCACGTGGCCCGTCGAGGAGTTCTGGATGTCCCAACACCTCGTTACGCGGGCGGAATACCGCGCGTTCATTCTTGCCGGCGGCTACCACGAACGCGAGTACTGGTGCGAGGAGGGCTGGGAACTCGTCGAGGCGGGCGAATTCCGCCGGGTCGGCGTCAACCAACCCGCGCTCGGTTGGCGCCACGGCCGCCCGGAGCCGGGCACCGAGGATTGGCCGGTCACCTCGATCAGCTACTACGAAGCGAAGGCCTACGCCACCTGGGCGGGGAAAGAACTTGCCAGCGTGAAACAGTGGCGCGTCGCCGCCGGCTACGACGCGACGCTCGACGACGCCGGCGGCTTTCGCGCCTACCCGTGGGGGGACGAGTTCCGCACGCTCACCGGCGACGTCCCCGCCCGCCTGACCCTCGGCGACCGGCTATTACCCGGACCGAGCCCCGTCGGCAGCTATGCCGGCGACGTCAGCCCCTTCGGCATCTACGACATGGCCGGCAACGTCGCCGAGTGGACGCGGGAGCGCGCCGAGGTCCCCGGGCGCCAGTGGGTCGTCGGTGGCTGGTTCAACGCCTTTGCCGACCAAGCGGAGCAGATTGCCCGCACCATGTTCCGCCAGGATGTCGACCGCCGCGACCGTCCTCCATGGATCGGCCTGCGCCTCGTCACCCACGTCGAGTAACAGACAGTCCTCGTCATTCCCGTACCCGAATGTGCGGGCAAGCCAAGACAAGTAGTGAAACCGCTAGCCGTTTGGAATCACCGCAGTGACAGGCCCCGCAGTGCCAAGCCCCAGAGGGCTCGCCAACGGCTTTCGGGTGTCTACCCGAAGAAATGGGTCGCCATGTGGTACTGCTCGGGGGGAACGCGCTTGACCTCGGTGGTCGCCTCGGCCAGCGAGACGGCAACCATCTCCGTACCGCGAAGCGCGGCCATTGTCCCCCACTTCCGCTCAATCGCGGCACGGTACGCGGCGATGCCGAACATTGTCGCCAGATAGCGGTCGCGGGCGGTCGGCGTGCCGCCGCGTTGAACGTGACCGAGGGTCACCGCACGCGTATCGATCTTCATCGTTTCCTTGATGCGCTTGGCGACATACTCGCCAATCCCGCCGAGGCGGGCGTGACCAAAGGCGTCCGTTTCCTGGCTGGCAATCTGGTCTTCCCCTTTGAGGTGCGCACCTTCCGAGACGACGACAATGCTGAAGTGACGCTCCAGTTGCTCGTGGCGCCGCCTGAGGACCTCGCAGATCTCCTCGAGGCCCAACTCGACCTCGGGGATGACGATCACGTCGGCGCCCCCGGCGATCCCCGCGTGCAGCGCGATCCAGCCGGCATGCCGCCCCATCACTTCGACGACGAAGATGCGCTGGTGCGCCTCGGCGGTGGAGTGCAGCCGGTCGATCGCCTCGGTGCAGATGTTCATCGCGGTGTCGAAGCCGAAGGTGTAGTCGGTGCCGTTGAGGTCGTTGTCGATCGTCTTCGGGCAGCCGACGACATACTCGTAGCCGTGCTCGGGCAATTCGCGCGCCACGCCGAGGGTGTCCTCGCCGCCGATCGCGATTAGCGCGTCGATATGGTTGTCGCGGAGCGTGCGCCCCATGCGTTCCCATCCGTCCTCGACATTGCGCGGGTTGGTCCGTGAGGAACCGAGGATCGTGCCACCCATGTGCAGGATGCCCGAGGTGTCCTTGCGCGTAAGCGTGCGGAAGTTTCCTTCGAGCACACCCTTCCAGCCGTCCTTGAAGCCGACGCATTCGTGACCGTCGCGCTCCGCCATGCGGACCACGGCACGGATCACCGCATTGAGCCCCGGGCAATCACCGCCACCGGTGAGGATTCCGATCTTCATGACGTAATCCTTTGCTCCACGAGCACTGAGCGCGACGTGGTCTACAGGCGAGCGACGGAGGAATCGCCCCCTTGCCGAGATGTCGCTCGCGTGTTCCTACAACGAAGCCGGCCCGAAAGTCCATCCCCGAGGCGTTGGAAAATAGCACGAAGGAGCGAGATCACGAATGGCTACGAGCACAGAAACGCAACGGGGCCGATCCGTCGTACAGGATCGGCCCCGGTTACATGTTCCGCAAGCGAAGGGATTAGTCCTCCCATGAGCCGTACAGGTCGGTGACCAAGCCGTTGAGTTCGCCCATTACCTCGAGCACGCTTAAGACGTCCGAGGGGGAACGGCCGAGGTCGATTCCGTGTACCTGACGGAGGACGTCGTAGATCAATTCGGTGAGCTCGATGACGATCTCCCGGTCCCGATTCTCGTCGATATAGGCGAGCAGCATCGGCAGGGCGACTTCATTGAAGCCGGCCGTGCGCGCGAACTCTCCCATACCGTTCTCGATGTAATCGTTCGCAGTGCCGATCTCCTCGAGGATCTCGAGCATCTCGGCGGGTCCACGCTCTTCTGCGACCTCGCCGAAGTCGCCCGGCTGCCGATATTTGCCGAGCCTCTTGAGCAGCTCGCGAAGTTCGTTCTCGATTGCGGAAAGCTTGGCAACCCTCTCTTCCCGGCGTTCGAGATCCTCGAGCGCTTCGAGAAGCTCGAGCAACTCGAGCATGTCGCCGAAGCGCTGTTCCAACTTGTCGTGCGCCCAGAGTTGCAGGCGACGCACCTCGTTGTGCCAGGTTTGCGGGTTATCCATTTCGATGTCGGGATTGAGCTGCTCGCGGCGGCCCCGCTCGGCGGAAAGCCAGGAACGCGGGTAAAAGCGCAGCCCGTGAGCCAGCGAAAACTGCCACATCGGCGGATCAAACGAGTCGCCGAGCAGTTCCGCGCGCGGCTCGTGCTCCCACTCGAACATCCAGTCTTGCAGGCGGCCCGCCATTTCGGAGTGTACGAAGCGCTCGGCCCCTCGATACTCGACGAGCTGTTGGCGCGCCGGGTATTCGATTACTTCCTTGTATTGGCTGTAAAGCTCGAGGGTCTGGTCGATGTTCCGGCCGAAGGGATAGATCCTCATGTAGTCTGCGACCACCGGATGCTGTTCGCGCTGGTGATCGAGGTAGACCTTGAAGGGCCAGCGTTCTTCCTGCTCCTCGTTGTCGATGTGCCCCTGGTCGTAGAACTCGACGTATTCGACGAGGTAATCGCGGCCGATCCGATAGGGAATGGAGT
>SKZP01000361.1 GCA_007127275.1 Planctomycetota bacterium | reverse complement strand
TCGTCCGGAGCGGAGCCGCGAACCCATGCATCATCATGGGCTCGTGGCTTGACAGGAGCGAGACCGGCTAGAAATCCACTTCGTCAGTGCGCAACGATCAGGGCCGGGGGCGGGTCCGTAGAGTCCGTGCCCAGCGCGAATTCGCAACCCTCCCTTTGCGAAGCGTCGTTGTGTCGCCTCCGTGGCCGTGATGCCGCGAGGCAGACGACGGCAACGGCAACTGGACGGCGACAGGATGCGACGGCAACACGAGGGACAAGTTTCGTTCGCGCTCGGCTGGACTGGCAAGTCGCGCCATCCAGCTCCATACTGCGCGGCCGGACCGCCGCTGCCGCCAAGAGTCGTCGGCGACCGCGGGAACCGGGCGAAGAAGATGCCAGCCCGCTCCGTTTCGAGTTTCCTCGGTCCTCAAGCGGGTGCGTATGCGTTCGGTCGATGCGAAACGACGTACTAACAGTCAGTTGTGGGCTGCCCGCGTGCAACAACACGTGCGTTTCAGGCTCCCTTGCGAACACGGCCAACGGCGGCCCCGTATCTTCGAGCGCCGGGCGAGCGTTACTTCGTCGCCGCCACGCGCCTGCCATGAACGCAACGATTCATTCCTTTGTTTCGATCCTACCCAGCGGTGCCGTTCGTTCGCTCAGGACTTCACAGGCCCGGCAAGCCGACGCGCGAACATCGCGGCCGGACGGTGAGCGGCACCTCGAAAGCGTTCAGGTCGTTCAACCCGAAATTTCTGCAACGAACCGGTGTGCGAGGCACCACCCTCGGCCCGTTCAGCCAAAGGGCGCAGGCCCTCGCCACTGGCGGCATTCTCGTTCCCGCTGACCGCGAAGTCAAGAGCCTCACGAAACAATCCACACTACCCCGCTAACGTGAATCTTCGAAGCCACGGCCCCCACCCGCGTCCTCGAATGTGGAGACGACGGTGGCACCTCTGGCGAATGCTTGGCGCGCTGTGGCCAACTCCCCCGAATTAACAATCTAGCCATTTTGCTGTTCCGAAGGCACCGGCATTTCCAGTACAAGCCGCGCCGCCGGCTTGAAGCCAACGCCGCCGAACCAGCCGAGCAGGTCGAGCTCGTCCCAGCCGACTTCGGTGCGCACCGTTTGGACGTGCAGCGCTTGCAGGTTCTTCAGCAACTGCTCGAGCATCGCCGAGCCAACGCCGCGACGGCGGAACGACGGGTCGACGAGCACCGTGTCCACCACCGCAATCGGCTCCGGCAATCCGAACTCGCCGAACTGTACCGAGCCGAGCAGCGCGCCAATCAGCACGCCGTCGTGCTCCGCACCGAGCGAGATGCGCACGTTCGACTCCTCGAGCGCACGCTCCAGTTTCTCGGCGAGCCACTGTTGCCGGCGGCGCCCGCTGCTTTGCTCGTCAATGCGCACAAGCCGCGGCAGGTCCTCCCGGCGCAGCGCGCGCACACGGACGGACTGCTCGAGGGTGTCCTGGCCTAGGTCTTCGTCGAGGATTCCCATGCGATGTCTCCCAGTCCGAGTTTGCGGTAACGGAAGCGGCCCCAGATGGCGGCACCAATTGCGCCGGCGTGGATGCTCAAGTCGTGCGTGACAATCTCCATGGGTGCACCCTTACGGCGCTTGTCGTCGGCGAGCGAGTCGCGCAGCGCCTGCATCAGGCCGACGTCGTTCGCGAGGCCGCCGCTGACGAAGCCGACGCCGTCGACCTTGAGCGTGCGCAGCAAGCGGGCAAAGCGTTGCGCCATCATTTCGTGGATGCCGCGCAGAATGTCGGCGGTGGTGATGCCGCGTGAGACCATGTTGATCACGTCCGTCTCGGCGAGCACCGCGCAAATGCCGCTGACCTTCTCCGGCTTATCCGCTTGCTGCGAGAGCTCCCCGATTTCGTCTTGCGAGACGCCGAGGTAGCGCGAGACGTTTTCCAGGAACTGCCCGGAGCCGGAGGCGCATTGACTGGTCATTTTGTAGTCGACGACCCGGCCGCGCTCGTCGAACGCCACGGCTCGCGCATGCAGCGCCCCCGCATCCAGCACCGCCCGGGCCCGCGGCTCAAGGAACAAGGCCCCGCGGGCATGCGTGGTCATGCCGTAGAAGTGGCCCGTGGCAAACGGAATGTCCTCTCCCTCGCCGGTGGTCGCGACGTAGTGGATGGCTTGCGCGCCCGCCTCGGCGGTGACCTGCGCAAAGGCCGCGTCGACGACGTCGGCCACCTCGCGCTTGCGAATGCGCGTGCTGACGTGCGCAAGCACCTCGCCGCGTGCGACGTCGTCCTCGGCGGGAAAGGCCATCAACACGGCCTTGACGCAGCCGGAGCCTACGTCAATGCCGGCGGTAACGAGTTGCTTCGTGCTCGGTGGTGCGGTGGTCGTCGTGCTCATGGGTTTCTTCGTTGTGTTACAAGCCCACGGGCTTCGCCCGTGGGTCGAACCGCGAATGGGTGCGGTCGCGCGTTTTGCGAACCGTCGAACGGCGAACGAATACGACCCACGGGCGAAGCCCGTGGGCTTATGTGGCAACGGCACTCTCCTCGGCGATGCGCTTCGCGAAGATGGCGGCACCGAGGGCACCGGTGTAGATGCTGTCCGGTGAGATGTTCAGCGTGCGCTTGCCGTAGTTCTCCTCGATCAGTTCGCGCAGCGCCCGTACCGCGGCGGCGTTGTTGGCCACACCACCGGTGAAGGTGAACTCCTCGTCGACGCCGCCGGAGCGCGCCAAGAGGCTCATGGCCCGCAGGATGATTGCGCGGTGCAACCCCGCCAGAATGTCCTCACGCTTCTCGCCGAGGCTCAAACGCTCGCGCAACTCCGCCCCGGCGAACACCGTGCAGGTCGAGTTGATCGCGACGCGCTGCCGGCTCTTCTCCGCAAGCGGCCCGAGTTCGTGCACACCGAGGTTCATCTCGTCGGCAATGTAACCGAGGTAGCGGCCGCAGCCGGCCGCGCAACGGTCATTCATCTGGAAGCTGGTGACAATGCCGTTCTCGTCGACCTGGATGGCCTTGGTGTCCTGGCCGCCAATGTCGAGCACGGTGCGCGTGCCGGGGAACATGGTCGAGGCCCCGAGGCCGTGGCAGAGAATTTCGGAGCGAATCTGCTCCTTCGGAAACGGCAGCCGCGCCCGGCCGTAGCCGGTGCCGACCGTCGCCACCAAATCCAGCTCGGCATTCACCGCTTCGTCGACCCCGGCACGCACGTCCTCGGGATTGCCAATCCGCTCCAGCGCCCCGGAGATGTGGTCGCGGAAGCCAAGCTCCAGCGGTTCGTTCTCGACCTGGATGATGCACTTATCAAAGAGGCCGAGCAGCAGGTCGAAGTTCGGCCCCTGCGGATTCGCCATCTCCTCGGCAAGCCGGCTCCAGGCGGAGCCGACGATGTCGCGGAAGAAGTCGGAGCGCGACGGCGCCTCGGGAGCCTCGAAGATGGCCACCTCCTCCGCCTCGATTCGCTTGACCATCTCGCCGACGACCTCGTGCGTCGCCGGCCGCAGGTGCTCGGCCACGGTCTTGTCGACGGTGTCGTGTACCCAGCTTTCCAGGCGGCGCAACTGATACAGGGTCTGCTCCAAACGAAACGCCCGCATCAGTTTGTTCAGCCGCTCGGCCCCGTCGGCTGGGCCATCTCCTCGGCAAGCCGGCTCCAGGCGGAGCCGACGATGTCGCGGAAGAAGTCGGAGCGCGACGGCGCCTCGGGAGCCTCGAAGATGGCCACCTCCTC
>SKZP01000516.1 GCA_007127275.1 Planctomycetota bacterium | reverse complement strand
TTGTGCTCGCCGACGTGCAGGAGCCGCAGGCGTGGTTTCCGTTCTTGCGTTTCTTGCGCGGCACGTGCGCCGCCGTGATGCTACTGCACCTGGTCGCGCCGGAGGAGGAGCGGCCGGAGGTGTTGCTCGGCACGGAGGTAGAATTGCGCGACGTCGAACTCGGCGGCCGGGTTTCGCGGGTGCGGCTGACCAAGCGCACCCTCGAGGCGTACCAGCGGGAACTCTCCCGGCATTTCGCGCAGGTGCGTGCCTTTTGCATGCAAACGGGCATTGGCTACCTGCGCCTTTCCACAGGCGAGCCGCTGCGCACGCCGTTGTTCAACCGCTTGCGCCAGACTGGCCTGCTGCAGCGGCTGGGGTGATTGCCGCGACGCGAAGCGAAGCGCAGGCTTGGTTGGCCGCAGATTCCGGCACTTACCCGACGGTACTTTCACTGGCGGCGGGCTCGGGGCGACGTGCCTCCCGCTTGCGCTCCGGCTCGCGTGCTGTGGCCACGCGGGCCTCTTCGCGGCGGTCGAAAAAGCGCGTTTCCTTTAGCTGTGTCTCCAGGCCGACTCGCGAGCTCAGCACTTCCAGCGACTCGAAGACGACGCGGTTCGGGCGCACCTCCGTTGCCACTTTCATGCGCTCGGCAAGCTTGTTCTTTAGATCTTCGTCGGCAGAGACGCCGTGGCGCGGCGCGACGTAAAGGGTTAACTCGTCGAGGCCGTACGGGTCTTCGTTTTCCTTGCGGATCTCGAGCGCCCACTCCTCAATCTCTTTTGCGCCCATCAACGTGTGGGCTAGCGAGTCGAGGTTGACGAACGTGCCCTTGACCTTGGTGAGGCGGACGTCTTTCTCGCTGCTTACCCGTGTGATGGTCGAGGAGAGCCGCGGCACGGTCAGCCCCGTGTGCGGGCAGGGCTCGGAGTGGATCAGCCCGCCCTTGACGAGGTCGCCGGTGCGGTAGCGCAGTACCACGGAGCCGCGGGCATTGAGCGTGGTGTAGACAATCTCGCCGTCTTCGCCCTCGGCCACGGGATCCCCCGTTTTCGGATTGACCACCTCGAAGAGCTCCAGGTCGGGGTAGGTGTAGTAGCCAGTGGAGACGTCGTGCGACGCCGGCGCCTCAACCCAGGCACGCTTCGCTTCCGTAAAACCGTAGGTGCCGCAGATGCGTACCTTTTCCGCCTCGGCCCGCATGTCGGCAAGCAGCGAGAGCATCTTTTCCTTCATCCCCTGCGGCACCTTCTCCGCACCAAGGACAATGCGACGAATCCCGTGCAGGTCGCGACCTTGCTCGTGTGCCGTGCGCAGCACGTGGTAGACGTAGCTCGGCACGCCGACGAGCAACTCAGGTTGCAGCTTCTCCATAATGTCGACATGGCTCTGCGTGCTCATGCACTTGCCGCCGCCGCTGCTCAAGGCAAGCACCCGTCCAGCAAGAGCCGCGTAGTGGACTTGCCAGAACGCGAGGTGTGGCGCATACGGAAACATATTGAGCGCCTTCCAGTCCTTCGAGACCTGGGCGACGTTCATGATGCGGCGGCCGCTTTCCGCGAGATTGTCGAGGTCGGGCTGCGCGTAAAAGAAACGTACCGAGGCGCTGGAACGGCCCGTTGTCGCGGTGAAAAAGATGGGTTTGTACTGCACCTCGAGTTCGTCGCGTACCGCTGCTTGCCCTTTGGTTACCTTCTTTGCAAACAGCTTGAGTTGCGTCGAGCGAGTCCAGCGCTCTCGGATCAACTCTTCGCTCGGCTCGAGGATGAACTCGCGGGAGATCTGCGTCGACTCCGACTCATCGAAAAGGTCACGCTTCGTGGTAAACGGCAGGCGGCGCAGATCATCCAGCGTGCGCACTTGCTCGAAGTCGACGCCGGCCCTGTCGAAGTACTCGCGGTAGAACGCGCTGAACGGGAGTTGATGCGTGACGAACTCGCGCAGCCGCGCTTCTTGCATTTCCCGCAGTTGCGTCCAGTGAAGCTTGCGAAGTTGTTCCCAGCGCACGTGAGACTCCGAGGTGAGGATCTTTTTCTTCGGAGGAAGGAGAGCGAGTGAACGGCCACGGACGCATGGCACCCCGCGAGCCGTCACCGCAGCAACGCATGCACGCCGTCAGTGATTCCGCTCGACGCGGGCGTCGGGCTTGGGAGCTGAGCACGCTACGGACTTGTCGCTTCACCTCCGTGGAATTATGGTGCGCGGACGCTGCTTTTTGACGCGGTTGCCAAACTGTTGGTTTGCATGTCCACCACCGACGACCTGATTGCCGAGCTTGCCGCACGCGGCTTGCTCAAAGACGTTACCGACCCGGCGCTTGCCGAGGTGCTCAAACGGGAGAGGCTGACGCTCTACTGCGGCTTCGACCCGACCGGCGAGACGTTGCACATTGGCAATCTCGTGCCACTGGTGACGTTGCGCCGCTTTGCCGAGGCCGGGCATAACGTGCTTGCTCTAATTGGCGGGGCGACCGGCTTGATTGGCGACCCCTCGGGCCGCGACACCGAGCGCGAATTGCTCGACGAAGAAACCATCTCTCGCAATGTCGCCGGGTTGACGCGCGACATTGGCCGCATCCTGCCGCAAGTGAACGAGACGAGCAGCAGCAAGGGCGACAATAACGCCACGGTGCGCGTCGCCAACAACCGCGACTGGATGGGCAGCTTCGGATTGATTGAGTTCTTGCGCGACGTGGGAAAACACTTCCGCGTCAACGAAATGCTGCGCATGGACTCCGTGCGTGACCGCCTGGAGCGTGAAGCGGGCTTGAGTTTCACCGAGTTCAGCTACTCACTGATCCAGTCCTACGACTTCTGGCATCTCTACGCCCACGAGGGCTGCCGGCTGCAACTCGGCGCCTCGGATCAGTGGGGCAACATCACCTCCGGCCTCGACTTCATCCGCACAAAAATCCTGCACGAGCCGGAAAAGGACATTGGAAAGCCGTTCGGCCTCACGCTCGAACTTCTCCTAGACGGGCAAGGCAACAAGTTCGGCAAGTCCACCGGCGGCGGCAGTCTCTGGCTTTCGCCGGCACACACAAGCCCATACCGCTTCTACCAGTACTTCCTCAATACACGTGACGAGGTCGACGAAAACAGCGAGGTGGAGCGGTATCTCAAGACGTTCACCTTCTTGAGCGTCGAGGAGATTCGCGAGTTGATGCAGCAGCACAACCGCGACAAACCCAAGCGCGAAGCCCAGCGTCGCCTCGCCCGAGAGGTGACGCGGCTCGTCCACGGCGAGGAAGGTGTGCAGCAAGCTGAGCAGGCCAGCGAGGTGCTCTTCGGGCTCAAGGTGGACATGCGCAGCGTGGCCGAGGAAGTGCTCGCAAGCGTATTCGAGGATGTGCCGCATGCGACGCTGCCGGCGGCGCAACTCGACGCGCACGAAGGCATTGCTGTGCTCGAGCTCTTCGTGGCCACCGGCCTGTGCGCCTCGAAGGGGGAGGCACGCCGCAAGATCAAGGAAGGCGGCGCCTACGTCAACGACGAGCGCATTGCCGACCCCAACGCCCGCCTCTCCCGCGAGCAACTACACGGCAAAGCCTACGCGAAGCTACGCAAGGGCAAACGCGAGCCCGCCCTCGTCCGCTTTGCCTGACGCCGCTTTCCTTCCACAAGGCGACGGATGCGAAGTCGGGCGAATGCAATGCATGCATACGTGAGTATGTGCTAACATGTTTCAAAATGAACAGGGCTTGTCAAACGAAGTGCGGGTATCCGCGTGTTT
>SKZP01000254.1 GCA_007127275.1 Planctomycetota bacterium | reverse complement strand
TCGAGCGTGGCGAGGTCGCCGGTGACGTAGTAACGCTTGCCGTCGAGTTCGTGAAAGGTCTCCGCACTGCTCTCGGAGGTACCGCCGTCAAGGTAGCCGGGAAAGATGTTTTCACCGTGCACGAGGACCATTCCCTGCTCCCCCCTCGGCAACGGCTCGAACGTATCCGGCTCGACAATACGCACCTCGACGCCAGGAAGCGGCTGACCAATGGAGCCGCGGCGCGCCTCGCCGGGTCGGTTCACACTGACCACGGGGGCGCATTCGGTGACGCCGTAGCCTTCCAGCAACTCGCCGTGCGGGCACAACTCGGCAAAGCGCTCGAACACCCACTCGGGGCATGCCTCCGCACCAACGACGGCAAGCCGCACCGAGCTAAGCTCACCATTCTCGGCACGCTCCAGCATTCTGCCAAGAAAGGTCGGCGTGCCCGTGACAATACTGGCGCCGTATGCCTTTGTCTTGCGCACGAGGTTGCCTGCGTCGGTCGGATCCGGGTGGTGTACGACGCGCATGCCGCCGAGTATGGGCAGCAGCGAGGTGACCACCAATCCGAAGCTGTGAAACGGCGGCAGAAAGCCGAGCAATTTGTCTTCGCGCGTTGGCGAAAGGGCTTCAATGGCGGCTCGTAGATTGCTCAGAATGTTGCGGTGAGTCAGTGGCACTGCCTTGGGCGCCTTTTCGGAGCCGGAGGTGAAGAGGATCACCGCGGGCTCATCCGACTTGGGGTGCGCAAGCCCGAGGTGCATGCTCTGGCCGAAGAAGCGCACGCGCATCAGCGCGGAAACTTTCTCCAGCGGCGAGATCTCTTTGCGCAAATCCTCGAGGTAGAGGTACTCGGCCCCTTCCATGTGAATGTGCGTGCGGTCAATGAACTGGCGCGAGGTGACGACGTGGGTGAGCCCCATGGTTTCCACCGCGTGCTCGAGGTTGCTCGAGCCGGTGGTCCAGTTGAGCATCACCGGAATCTTCTCCGCGAGATGCAGCGCAACAAATGCGAGGTCGGCGGCGACCGTCGCCGGCAGCATCAGCCCGACGTGCGGCCCGTCAATTTTGCGGAAGCGCCGCGCCAAGAGGTGTGCGCCAATCAACAGGCGCTCGTAGTTCACCGCCCCGGAGTTGTCGTCGGCGACCGCCGTTTGCGTGCGTGACTCGAGCGCCCGGCGCAGGAAGGCCTCGGGCACGCTCTCCCCCAAAATCTCCGGCCGCTTCTTCGGTTTGCGTGGCCCCTTCTTGAACCACTCGCGTGCCGGCGGCGGCGCCTGTGCCGTGTCGAGCAACCCTTGCGCAAGCGCCCAGCATTCGGCAATGGTCGTTGGCGCGACAGCGCTGCGGTAGCGAAAGCGCGACTCAATCTCGAGGGTCAACTCCATACGGTCGAGCGAGTCGAGGTCGAGATCCTCGAGCTTGACGTCCGGCTTGTATTCCTCCTCGGTGAGCCGGCGCTCAAGCTTCGCTTCAATCATCTCGCGCAGCGCCATTTTGGTCGGCGCCTTGATGCGCATGAGATTGATTTCGGGGGCGGTACGCACCGGCGGAAAGTCGTACTCGTCGCTGCCAAAGAGAAAGTGGTAGCTGCGGTGCGTCGCACGTTCGTAACCGTTGGCGTTGTACCAAGCCTCGAGGTGCGTATTGACGGCTTCGCGAGAAGGCTCCGCCGGCAACTCCTCCCGTGGCAGTTCGCGCATGGTCATCTTCACATGGCGCCGAGGCGTGAAGAACAGCAGGTTCGAAAGAATGGTGCCCATGCCGTGGAGCAACCGGGCGGTCAAGTTCGGCAACTCCCCGTTGTAGGCAAAACTGAAGCCTGAGCCCCACAGTCCCTCCGTGCGCACGAGCACAATATTCACGTCCGGCACTTCTTTGAGAATGTCATGGACGGCACGCGCCGAGCCAAGGTTTTCCGCACCGTCGCGCATCAAGCGGCCCGAGGGCCAGAGGATGTGGTTCTTGCCCTCCTTGAGGCCCTTGATCACCTCCTGCACCGCCTGGCTCGCTCGTGCCCGTGCATCCCGCGACGCCACGTCCATATCCGGGATCAGCACCGAGTCGAGCAGCCACATCAGCCACCCCACCGCAGGGTTGCGGTAGACCCCCTCCCAAACCATGGGCCGGGGATAAAAGTGGCGCCAAAGCTTGGTGAGGACAATGGGAGGGTCAATGAACGCTGGGTGATTCGGGAGAATGAGCACCTTTTCCTTTAGGTGCTTGACCTCCTCACGACCCTCAATGCGTACGCGGTACCGAAGCCAGAGAACGAATTTGGCGGTCCAGAAGACAGGGGCTATCAAAATGTGTCTGATCATACGCGCCGTTATCAAGTGCAACGCCGTTTCCGCCGTTTCCCCCGCGTACGGACCGCCAGTATACGTTATTTTCCCGCCACGCCGCGACACAACACGACACGTTCCTTCGCGAACGTTCCGCGCACTCGTGTCATGACGGCGCTCGCCTCACGACGTTACTACTCCGCCGAATGTGAGGCGGAGGCGCCGCTGTGCGCCGCGAGCCACTGGGAAAGGGCTGCGGCGCTGCGCTCGGCGTAGGCTTGGGCGCGTTCGCGCTTGCCGAGCTTGCGACGCTTGCCGTTTTCGCTCGGCGGGCGTCGCGTTTCCTCCGGCAACTCCGGCAGGATGCCGAAGTTCGCCTTCATCGGCTGAAAGTCGCGCATGGGAGCGTGCGTCACGTAGTGGCAAAGCGCGCCAAGCATCGTCGTGCGCGGCAACTCAAGCGGCGGCTTGCCGTGCAACACGCGCGCGGCATTGAGGCCGGCGAGCAGCCCGGTGGCAATGTTGCCGGCGTACCCTTCGACACCGGTGATCTGACCCGCGAAGAACAGGTCGTCGCGGCCCTTTGCCTGCAACGTCGAACGCAGCACCCGTGGCGAGGCAATGAACGTGTTGCGGTGCATCTGCCCGTAGCGCACGTACTCGGCACGTCCGAGGCCGGGAATCATTCCGAAGACGCGGCGCTGCTCGCCGAAGCGCAGGTTCGTCTGAAAGCCGACGAGGTTGTAGAGGCTGCCGGCCAAGTTGTCCTGGCGCAGTTGCAACACGGCGTGCGGCCGCTTGCCGGTGCGTGGGTCGACAATGCCCACGGGGCGCATGGGGCCGAAGGCGAGCGTATGTCGGCCCCGCATGGCCAGAACCTCGACGGGCATGCAGCCTTCGAAATACGTGTGCAGCCCCGCCCGCACCCCCTCGTCAATGGCGCGCTCGAACTCATGATGTGGGGTGCGCTCCGCGGAAAGCAACGCGTCGACGAAGGCGTCGTACTCCGCCTCGCTGAGCGGACAATTGATGTAGTCGCCGGCGACCTCTGACGTGCCCCCGTCGCCGCCGGCGTCTTTGCCGTAGCGGTTGGCGCGAAAGGCGTAGTCGAAGTCGACCGACTCGAGCGTCACAATGGGGGAGATGGCGTCGTAGAAGTACAGGTGCTCGCCGCCGGTAAATGCGGCAAGGGCCGCCGAGAGCCTCGGCGAGGTCAGGGGCCCACTGGCAATGATGGTCGGCGTCGTGGGGATCTCGCCGAGTTCCTCGCGCACAATCTCCACGTTGGGGTGCGCCGCAAGCGTCGCGCCAACCTGCTCGGCGAAGGCGTCGCGGTCGACCGCCAGGCAGGCGCCGGCCGGCACCGCCGTGCGTTCGGCCACCTCGATCAGCAACGAGCCGAGTGCCTTTAATTCGTTCTTTAGCACGCCGCCGGCGCGGTC
>SKZP01000077.1 GCA_007127275.1 Planctomycetota bacterium | reverse complement strand
GACCGAGGCTGACGACGTCGAGGTTGGCGGGCGCAGCTTTCATATGGTCACCGACGTGGAGGAATTCGAGTCGACCGACGGACATCCGGTCTGGAAGGAGATCGAGATTGCGGTCTACTTCGGCGGCACCGACAGTCTCTCCGCAGAGATGGAAACCAGCGTCATCACAACCCGCTCGCGCAGCCGCTGACCCGCGTGGGCTACTTGGAGGAGATACGGCCATGAGGCGCCAACGCGGATTCACCCTTGTCGAGCTTGCGGTGACCATTGTGGTCGCCGGCATACTGATCATTCCGATTGGCTATGTAATCTACCAGGTCGCCCTCGCCGATAGTCGCGCCCTGGACCGTGTCGAGGCGGTGCACGACACCCGCGTGCTCGCCGAGGAGTTGCGCGTGCTGGCGCGGGAATCCCACTTCACCTTGCGTGCCGGGGCTGACGCTTTCGAGGTCGCCGACGACGGGCACACGCTGATTATCTATGAGAACGATCTGCCGCATCCGGCAATGGTGACCGTCGAATACGATGAAACCGAGCGGGAAATCCGCATCACCGACCACCGCGATGATCCGGATACGGTCCGCGTCGTCCTCCGCGGGGTCGTCGACGCGGAGTTCTCGATGCCCAACCGGCGCTCCTTCGAGCTTTTCGTCGAGGTGGAGCGAGGCCACGCCGCCCACTCCCAAACGATTCGCACGCATGCGCCGAACGTCCGCCAAATGAACTGACGCGAGGAATCTCTGCCGTCCACATCGTCCCCTCCCCCCACGTCGAAAGGTAACGTCATGCAACGACAACGCTTCTCTCTACGCGGTTCCGCGCTACCGACGGTGATGATCATCGTCATCGTTGTCGGCATCTACGCCGTAACGCTACCGAGCATCAGCACCGGCCTAACGGCGCGCCAGATCAGCGTGCAAAACGAGCGCGTCGTCTACAACTCGGCGATGTCCGCGCTCGAGATGGGCAAGGCGCTGATGTACTACGAAAACATCTTGGAGTGGCGCCAGTTCGCCGGCCAAACGCTGCCCCTCGACGACCCGACCGGCGACGGAAGCCACGACTACAGCACGATCAACGGCGCCGCGGTTTCCGTCGAGGTGCAGGAGCTTACCGAGGGGGTGCCGAACATCGTCTACCGCCTCGTCGCCACGGCGGAGCGCAACGGCACCCGCGTCGTCATCGCGGAGAATGTCACCGTGCGCAATGCCGCCCAGTACAACTTCGCCAGCAGCAACTTCACCAACGCCCCCAGCCAAGCGGATTCGGGATTGGCGACACGGCACTGGTACGGCAATGTCGCGCTTACCTCGCCGGATAACACGTTGTGGCGTGTCCATCCGTCACACTGGCTGCACTTTCACGACTCCTTGGAGTCGATTCCGTTCGAGTACAGCAGCGACTCGTGGTCCTCCGGCAACCGCAATCACGACCGCATGTCCTTCTTCGATGACGAGGGAAACGAGTATGGTGGCAGCCAGGAGCGCCACGAGGAGGCCGCGAATGAAGGCCTGCACACGGTCTACCCCGACCACGAGTCGATGCCCGAGATCGGCAGCACGGTTTCGATCGAAGAGCAGCTCAATCCGATCTACGACGACGAAGGCACGCCTCCGGACGAACAGTTGAACATGTGGGGCGAGGCCGCTCGGAACGGCACGCTGATCGAGCGCACCGACGACCGCTACGGCCACGTGCCCCACTCCGCCGACGAGGAGTACGGATTCGGTGCGGGCGTCGAAATCTTTCTCGCACCGAATGGAGAAATCTGGACGCGCCCCTTGGGTGGCGAAAACGACTTCTATCCCAACGAGAAAACCGGCTGGCAGGTGATGACCGACGAGAATGACCGTCCCGTCGACCAGCACGGTGCCACAATTGTTGTCGAAGGCAATGCACTCGTTCGCGGCTTCAACACCGGCAGCATGTCTATCGGCGCCGACACGGTGATTGTCAACGGCAATATCGAAAACCTCGAACCGACCGTCGCCCACCTCGGTCTCGTCGCCAAGGACGCGATCTATTTCGAAAACCGCCAAGTGCAGACCGAGGGGGGCGGACAGAATGAATCCGGGACGATCCTCGCGCTTCCCGAAGTCCTCAAGGAGGAGGTTACGCGGGAGGACGACGGAGGCATCGTCGAATCCTATACGATTCCGCCGCACAATCCGGAGCAGTCGTCCAGTCTCAATCACTGGAACACCGACGAAAGTGTCCAAGTCGACCTGGCGAAGATGAACTTCCTCGCCCAGCCGATCCTGCGAACGGACGGCTGGAACGCCCTGCGTGAGGGGGATACGGGTCTTGCGAATGCCGACACGGTAAACGAACTGTTCGGCCCGATGGACATGGAGCTGTTCAATAGCATGGTGATGCCCGCGATGGCCGATTATCACGTCCGCGAAACCGAGAACGGCTCCTATCCCGGCAACTTGCCGCGCGACGGGGCAATGGTTCACGCGAGCATGGTCTCCGGATGGGCGATCGGCCCGTCGGTCACGCACCACTCGGGTCATTGGGAAGACTATGCGTTGGACACCCGCGACGGGGACTTCACCGTCCGTGGAACCTACTCGTTCGGGCTCACGATCGACACGATGGCTACGTGGAGCGGCGGGGACCGCGGGGGGGAAATGAACTATGACATCCACCCCTTCCAGTTGGAGACCGCGCCGCTGTACTTCGTGCCGGTGACCTCGGATTATCCGCGGCCGCTGCCGGGGACGTGGGAGCTTGTCTCGATCACGCACAACATCGACGACTAATCCGGGAGGTAGGAACCGTGGCACCACAGATCGAGTATCAACCCCAAGCCAGTCGCAAGCGGCTCTCCGCCGACCAGGCCGAGAAGAGCCAAGACGGTGCCTCGTTTGCTCCGTGGCTCGTGCTCGTCGTGCTGTTGATCGTCGGGGGCGTCGTCTGGGGGCAAGTGGGGGCGGACGCCGCCGCAGGCGAAAGGGACGACGCCACGGATGAGACCACGCAAGAGCGCTCACCGGCAGAGCCGCCCAGCGAAGAAGAGCGGACCTACCGCAGCGAACTTGGCGACGACCGCCGCGCGATTCGCGACTATCGGTTCCGCGACAACCCGCGCGAGCTCTCCAGACGGGTGCGGCTCACCGGCATCTTCTACTCGCCACAGGGGCAGGCGACTTCCAACGCACGGATCAACCACGAGTTGCTCTCCGTCGGCGATCCCGTATCCGGCGACGACGTCCGCGAGGGAGAGTTCGTCGTCGACTCGATTCGACCGGACGTGGTCATCCTCCGCGACGAACAAGGCAACCACCACCGGCTGGTGTTAAGGTCGGGGGTCGGTCGTGCCGCGGAAAACTACGGCTGGGATCGGGCGTCCATCGAACCGTGGCAGCCCCCGGCGGGCGATGCCCCGCAAAGTGACGCTCTGCCGATCGACTAGTCCCCGCGTTCCCCCTGCGCGTGCATCAACACGAAGCCCGACGAGGCGTTGCTCAACGCTCTTCGGGCTTCGCGCGTTTCACTCCATCTTCGTAGCGCCGAAGGGGCTGGTTAGAGTATTGCTTGGGTAGAGATGGCTGCGCGCGCCCCGAACTACGTAACGTGGCTCACTGGCGTGCGCAGGGCGCAAGCGCAAGCCCTGCGAGGCAAAGCAGGGAACCACGCGGATTCGCCTCGCAGGGCCCGCGGCTTGCGCCCTGCGCTCGCCTCGGAAACGAATCCTCAACGGCATTCGGTTTTC
>SKZP01000624.1 GCA_007127275.1 Planctomycetota bacterium | reverse complement strand
TCCTCCCGCGACACACCGCCGGGGCGCAACAGCCGCAAGGTGCCGTCCGCTTCCACGGCAAGCACCGTCGACTCGAGCCCGACCTCGCACCTGCCACCGTCGAGCACCAGCGGCACGCGCCCTTGAAGTTCCGCGACCACGTCGGTCGCACTCGTCGGACTGATCCGCCCGAAGCGGTTCGCACTCGGCGCGGCCAACGGAAAGCCGCAGCGCGCAAGCACCGCCTGCGCCACCGGGTGCCGCGGCATGCGCACCGCCACCGTCGCAAGGCCGCTCGTCGCAAGATCCGGTACCCGTTCGCGCTTCGGCAGCACAAGCGTAAACGGCCCCGGCCAGAACGCATGCGCAAGCGCCTCGAGCCGCGTCATCGCCACCGTGGAAAGCTGCGTCTCCTCGACAAGCTGTGTCGCCCGCAACGCGTCAAGGGGACTTTCTTGCCCCCCTTTCGGTGCGGCCACGTGCACAATCAGCGGGTCAAACCGCGGCCGCTCCTTCGCTTCGAAAATGCGCACCAGCGCCGCCGGCTCGAACACATGCCCCGCCAATCCGTACACCGTTTCCGTCGGCAGACCGACCACCTCGCCCGCTTCGAGCAGTGCCACCGCCTCGGAAATCCCCTCCTCGTTCGCAGCGACCACGCGTGTCTTCACCATGCGACCGAACCGTAGTACGTACCGTGAGGTCGTTCCGTCTGCCTCGCGAAAGTCGCGCGCAGCCCTGCCCTCGCCGAAATGTTAACACCTCCGGGTCGCAAGCCCAGCCATGCGTGCCGTGCGAACCCGCCGGGCACGTCCTCCCCTGCTGGCCGGGTTGACGGGGGCGCGCGAGCTGGCGACCCCGCCGGAAGGTATGATTCCCCACGGCCACGAACGGAAAGCCTCTCACCTCCACCGCCGGCATGCTGCAGCGCATTCTGATTGCGATCAAAGGCGCCCTGATGGGCCTTGCCGACATGGTGCCCGGCGTCTCCGGCGGCACCGTGGCGCTGGTCGTCGGCATCTACCGGCCGTTCGTGGATGCGTTGCGCAGCCTGCATCTTGCATGGGTGCCGCCACTGGCCGCGTGGCTCGCTTCGGGGATGCGCAAGACGGACGCGCGCCACCGTTTCACCGCGTCGTGGCGCAGCATGCACCTGGGCTTTCTGCTTACCCTCGGTCTCGGGATGGCCGCCGCCGTGGTGGTGATGGTGAACGTCATTCCGCCGTTGATGCAGGCGTATCCGCAAGCGATGCGTGGCCTCTTCTTCGGGCTGGTCGCTGCGTCAGTCGTCGTGCCATGGCGCATGATCGGCAAAGAACGCGGCCCTCGGCTCGTGGCCGTCTTCGTCGTCGCGGCGCTGGCGACGTATCTTCTGCTCGGCGCGCAGGCCTCGCCGTGGGTGGAGCGCGAACGCGTCGTTGTCGAAGCGGACGGAACGAGCCTCGCCGAGTTGGCGCGCGAGCAACGCTCGACGGCGACGCCGCGAGAGCTCTACGCAGGCTTCGACCCGGCGGTTCGCGAAGCCATCCGCGAGGCGAACCCCGCGTTCGACGAGGCGCGCGAGAGCAACGCCGAAGTCGGCGACGCGTTCGACCGCTTGCATCTCCCCGCCGGCCTCGCCGTCGAGGTGCCGCGTCCCGCACTGTGGTACGTGCTGATCTGCGGCGCCATCGCCATCTGCGCCATGCTGCTGCCCGGGGTGTCCGGCTCCTTCATCCTCGTGATGTTCGGGATGTACTACGTGATGGCGAACACACTGCGCACGACACTGCACGGCACGCTCGACTGGGTGCGCGGCGCAGCCCCCTTGCCGTTTGAGCACGGTCTGCTCGTCGCCGTCTTCCTCTGTGGAGCGCTCGCCGGCTTGCTCGGCGCGGCACGCCTGCTCAGTTGGTTGCTGCACCATGCGACCCTCTCGCGCCCCACGCTCGCCGTGCTTGCCGGGCTGATGCTCGGCAGCCTCGGTGTGCTCTGGCCCTACAAGGACGGCCCACAAGTCGACGCCCGCAACGTGCTGCCGCGCACCCTCGAAGAGCCGGCAACCTGGCTACCCCTGTTGCTGATGCTGCTCGGCGCCGCCCTCGTCGCCCTCCTCCACTGGTTCGGCACGCGTGTCGCACCCACACCGGGGCCAGCCCACCGCCAAGAATCGGAGTCGGAGCGGTAGCCACGGCGAGCAGCGGCCATGAGCACACCGAAGATCAGTTGAGCGCAGCAGCTCAAGTTCGTTTTCTGACGGCTCCTTACCGCAAGAGCGACCACGACGACTCCGCAGCAGGGCGGGCCGCGGTGCCTCCCCCCGCGGCGGGCGTCGGCCGTGAATCGCGGCCAACTCCGAATCTACGGAAGCGCTGAAAACGTACCCGCGAAGCCGCATCACTCCAGCTCGAAGGCGATGTGTCGGCCCTCCATGCGTTGACTTCCCATGCGCTGCGAATACCCCGCCTCGGCGAGTTGCGAGCGCAGATTCATGGCAAAAGCAACCGAGTCCGCGTAGCGCGAGTCGGCGTACACCACGAAGCGAACCTCGCCTTCGTCGTCATCACGTTGCCAGTGGTGCACCGAGTCGTCGGCGGCCAGTGCTTCGCCCACGGCGCGAATGGCGGCACGCGCTTCCTCGCTGCGCACGTTGCCAATGAGGATGCGGTAGGGAATCCCCTTGCCGTACTCGCGGTTGTACGCCGCGGCGACGGCCCGCAATGCCCTGTCGCCCAGCACCTCCGTGATCTCTTCAATCACCGCGTCCCGCTGGGTTGCCGGTACGGTGTCGCTCACCGTCCGATCGTTGAAGACTTCATCTCGTAGCACGACAAGCAGTGCGCGCACCTTCACCGTCACGCGAACCTCGTTCTCCCCGAGCGCTTCCACCTCAACGAGATACCCGAGGTAGATGTCGTCGGGCAGAAGGTATGCCGGATTCTCTTGCGCTTGCGCTTGGAGTCGCGCGAATTCGTTCTGGCGAAACGAGTATTCCTGAAGCGCAACGCGGTAGGGCTCACGCAATAAGCTACGGCCGAGCAAGGTCGAAACGGTCAACTCGTCGCGGTCCTTGGTCTCGGGCCACGTGCCGTCCTCTCGAAACGGGATCAGCGCCACACCCGGCGAGGGAAGCTCGTTGTCGAACCCGGTCGGCTCCTCCTCCGGGATCTCCTGCGAATCCGGCGCCGCATCTTCTCGCTCCTCGCGGGGCTCCCGCTCCGGCCCAGGGTCTTGCTCCTCGGACGACTCCGAATCCACCGACTCTTCCGGTGAGTCCTTTCCGTTCCCCGCCTCGGTTTGTGCATGCTCGTCCCGCTCGCTGGTCGCGTCTCCCCCACAACCGCCTCCTAGCAAAAGCATCACCGCCAAACCACCCAACACAACCGACAAGGCCAGCAAACGGTGAGCAATCATCGAGTGCGACTCCTTGCGTTTCCGGGGAAACCGGCAACTACGCGCGGCAGCGTCGAGCGCAGCAACGAACGAGGGAAGGGATTCATTTACTCCTGGGCGAGCCCTTGCACCAAAGCGATGTTGTCAGTCGGTGATGATTCGCTGGTCGCCGTTGTGCGTCAACTCGAGCCGCCCCTGCGGGGCCCCGGGGACGTCGTTGGGGCTGCTTGCGCCTGCACCGTGAATCACGACCGTGAAGTTCGGCCGGCCGTTCGTTTCGTCGACGTCGGTAAGTTCGATCGCCGCGGTGTTGAAGTGCTGCATACTGCCGAGGTCACCTTCGGAGAGTTCAATCAGTTCGTGCCAAT
>SKZP01000703.1 GCA_007127275.1 Planctomycetota bacterium | reverse complement strand
GCCTCGCGGCGACACTCGTGTCGTACCCGCAGACTTGGGTACGTATGTGGTTGCGTCCACACATAGTCTCTGCGCCAAACGCCGGCTGCAGCGGAAACGAACGACTGACGTTGACGTGGCACCCGGCGAGTCGGGTACACTGAAGGCGCGGACTTGTGGGCCTTACAATGGTGCGGCCGGCGCTTACCGGAAGCCTCCTTCTCCCCGTCCTTCAATGATTCGCGTACGCCTCCTGCAACAACAACGGTCGAGTTTGTGGCTGGCCGGACTCACCGCGCTCATTGCTTCGCTGGCGTCGGTGGGTTGTGCGGTGCCGGGCGAGCAATCCGGTACGCGCGGAGCGTCCTCGTCGCCGTCCGGCGAGGGGGAGCGCTCCTACGAAGCGCATTTCGACGCGGTCGAGACGCGGCCGACGTCGCAACTCGACCTTGCCTCGCTGACCGTCGACGACCTGATGGACGTCGCAGAAGACGAACCGGTCGACGCGGGGCTCGCAAGTGCGGTGATGGCCTACGAAGCCGGCTTCGCCACCCGCGACGACATACGCATGACGGTGCAAAAACTCGACGAGCTCCGCGACGAGGTGCTGCGCCGGCGCATTGTCGACCTGCACTACTACGACGACCTGACGCCAGCGTTGCGGCAACGCCGGGACGAGCGCAACGCCAAACGGCTCGTCGAGTTCATCATTGAGCGCGGCTTTCGCTTCGACGAAACCGACCCCGAGGGGCACGACCCGCGCAACCTGTTTCTGCATACGGTACTGCAACGCAAGCAGGGATATTGCGTGTCGCTGACCAAGCTCGCCATTGCGCTGGCGCAGCGGGTGCGCGTGCCGGTTCGGGCGGTGCGCGTCCCGGGGCACATGTTTCTTCGGTACGACCCGCACGACGACGGTACTGCGCTCGACTCGGCGGCGGTGAACTTCGAAATGACCGCCTTCGGCGTCTCGCGCCCCTCGACCTACTACCTCAACCGGTACAACGTCCACAGCACCGCGCTCGCCAACGGCGTCTACCTACAGAACTTGAGCGTGCGGGAAATGTTTTCCGACGTGGCGAGCAATCTAGGGTCGTTGCTTTATCTGAAGGAACGCCCTGCCGAGGCGATCGAATGGTTCGAGCGTGCCGTCGACTACGACGGAAGAAATGCGCAAGCCTACTACAACCTCGGCACCGCCCACGCTCGCCTCGAGCAACGGCGCGACGCCTTGCAAGCGTTCCGCAAGGCGCTCGAATACGACGCCGGCGACTATCTCTCTTACTGCGCCCGAGGCCGGCTGTATATTGAAGCGGGGGATCCGACGCAGGGCTTCGACGACCTCGAACGGGCCATCTCGCTGCGGCCGGACGAGGCGCACGCCTACCAGTTGCGCGGTGTACTGCACGCGAAACGCGAAGAGTACGAGAAGGCCGAGCCCGACTTGCTCCGCGCGCTGGAACTCGACGAGAGAGACATTGGCACAGTGCGCAACCTCGTGCTCCTCTACCTGCAGACCGAACAGGTCGAGCAGGCGCTTGAGTTGCGCGAACCCCTCGAGCGACTTCACGACGGCGACGAGGGGACGGGGCAGCTGTTGAACGCGCTACGCGACGCCGAGCGTCGCCGTGCCGAGGCCGAAGCGAACGAGTAAGCCTCCGCAGGACTTCGGCGCTACATTTTCGTCGGCAAGGGCGAGGGTCGGTGCAGCGACATCACAGTCGGTTGAGGTTCACTCCCGACGAAGTCGGCGGACTTGGCCTCGGGGTCCGCGCACCCCCACACCCTCCAACGCCGTCGGTGGGGTGGGGCTGCAAAAACGTTCGTTCTCCTCTCCAGTCGCCTCGCGAAAAAGGCGCGACGGTAGCGGACAAAGGCCATGCGAACGCACGTAAGGTTGCGCTCAAGGCGGCGGGTCGAGGTGCCGACACTGGAGGCGAGATTCCGTATTTGTGGCGCTCCAGGTCCGAAGGCTGCGACGACCATGTTGTTCGACATTTTGTTTCCCGAGACGACCCTCTCGCCGGCGTTGCGGGCCGGCGCTGCGGCGGCGACCGCGGCCTGTGTGGCCGTGGCGGCGGGACGGCCCGTGGTGGGTTGGCTGCGCACGCGAAAGCTGCGCGACGGGGCGTGCCGCAAAGCCTCGGCGACGCTTGCACACCTGCACGCGGAGGCGGGCAAGGCGGCGACGCCGACCATGGGCGGCCTTGTGATCCTGCTTGCGCTGTTTGTCAGTGTGCTCGCGTGGGGTCCGCTTGCGCAGCCGGCGGTGTTCGTCGGACTGGGCCTCGTCCTCGCCTTTGCCGCCATTGGCGCGCTGGATGACTGGGCGAAGCTGAACAGGCGTGCAAACGGCGACGGGTTGCGGGGCCGCACGAAGCTGCTTTTGGAAGTTGCGCTTGCGCTTGTCGCCGTGCTTGCGCTGGCCGCGCTTGCGCAGGCCCGCACCGAACTCGTGGTGCCGCTCTTGGGTGTGACGCTCGAGCTGGGGCCGTGGTACCTGGCGTTTGCCGCGCTCGTGATTGTCGGTTCAGCGAACGCGACGAACCTCTCCGACGGGTTGGACGGACTCGCCAGCGGCGTGGTCGGCCTGGCGGCGACGGCGCTGGGGATGGCCGCACTGCTCGGTGCGGTCGCGCTGACCGTGGCGCTGCCGCCGCCTCCGCAGGCGGAGCTTGCCGTGTTCGCCGCGGCACTTGCGGGCGCCTGCTTCGGCTTCCTCTGGCACAACCGCCATCCGGCCCGCGTCTTCATGGGGGACACCGGCTCGCTCGCCATTGGCGCGGGCCTCGGCTTCGCCGCCGTGCTCATGCAACTCGAGGTGCTGCTCTTGCTCGCTGGCGGGGTGCTCGTGCTCGAGGCGTTAAGCGTGATGCTACAGGTCGCCTCGTTCAAACTGACCGGCAAGCGCATCTTCCGCTGTGCGCCGATTCACCACCATTTCCAGTTCAAGGGCTGGAGCGAGAAACAAGTCGTCACGCGCTTCTGGCTCGCCGGCGCGCTGCTCGCCGTGGCCAGCGTCGCGAGCCACCTGATTGTCGCAACGTGAGCGCCGTGCTTCGCATGGCGTGCAGCGAATGCGCCATGCGTACCAAGGCGAGCGCAGGCCGTACATACGCCCTGCGAGGCAAGACAACGCACCATTCGCGGCAGGCTCGCACCCAACGCGCGCCTTGCTTCAGAAAGAGAAGAGGAGCCCGCGCCTCCATGGAAACCACGCAACGCCCCGACACGCCGAGCCTCACGACGCGGCACCAGAACGACGTCGTCAACGCCGCTTTCGACGGTGTGCGCCGCGGGCTCCGTTTCGTGGATGCGCACCTGGGGATTGCGTTGCTGCTCGTGGTGCTTGCGCTTGTCGGTATTGGCGCCGTGGTCATTTACTCCGCCTCGGCGAAGATGGCGCTCAACCTGACCGACTCCGCCGACCCGGGGCTTTACTTCAAGCGCCACCTGTTCGCGCTGGGCATTTCGCTTGCGGTGATGGCCGTGGCGTGCACCTTTAGCGTCGAGCGCTTGCGCGCGCTTGCGCCGAAACTCTACGCGGCCGCCATGATCCTGCTCGTGCTCGTGCTGATTCCGGGGCTGGGCACGGAACTCAACGGGGCGCGGCGCTGGTTCCGCTTCGGCGGCGGCCTCGGCTTCCAACCCTCCGACCTTGCGAAGATTGCGCTGGTGCTCATGCTGGCCGTGCATCTTTCGAGGCGCAAGGCGCAGAACAGCCTGCACAGTTTCTCGCACGG
>SKZP01000048.1 GCA_007127275.1 Planctomycetota bacterium | reverse complement strand
CGGCCACGGAGGCCCGCCCTACGTATGAGGATCCCTCCAGTACTTGCTGCAACAAGAGCCGGCTGCTCGCTATGCCGTAACAGGGCCTTGACCGACGGGTGCGACTTGCTATGATTCGCCCCTGTTGCCAATCCCCGATAGCTAAATGGTAGAGCGGCTGGCTGTTAACCAGCAGGTTGTAGGTTCGAGTCCTACTCGGGGAGTGATTGCCGAGGCATTGGACGAGGCGGCGCCACCAGCGGGTGGTGCCGTTCGCGTTTTTGGAGTGCACCATACGACCGCAAGGCGTTTCCCCGCCGTTCGACTCGAACAGCAACTGCGGAGCCGGACGCAAAGCGCGCCGGTTTGTTGCGGCGTGCAGCGGCGGCGGCGTTTGGCGTTCGAGACGCGAAATAAGCCCACGGGCCGCGGCCCGTGGGTCGAATCCGTCAACGCCTCGGACCGACGGGCCGGGGCCCGTGGACTTGAACATACGAATCCCAATGCGCGGGCGGCTTCAACCCTTGTCAAATGGGATTCGTAATAAGCCCGCGGGCTGCGGCCCGTGCGTCACTCTGGAAATCCACCCACGGGCCGCAGCCCGTGGGCTTGGAAGATTACGAATCCCAAACGCGACGGAGTTTAGGTGTTCGTTGCCACGTAACTCTCTCCGAGTCGCACACGAAGCCGCCGAAAAGGAATGTTCCCTTTACGCTGCGCCTGGACAACCACTTCCACAAGCGGGCGCCATTTCGCGGCATACGTCAACGAGCACTAGCGTCGTCGAGTGGCGTTGCCGGCAGGATCTTGCCGTCGCAGGGGCCGAAGCCGATGCGGTAGCCGGGGCCTTGGGCGTGGCCGGTCATGCGGATTTCGTCGCCGTCTTGGATGAACTTACGCTGCTCGCCGTTCGGAAGCTCGATCGGCTCCTGGCCGCGCCACGTCAACTCCAGCAGGCAGCCGCGCTCCTCTTTCTTTGCGCCGCTGATCGTGCCGCTGGCCATCATGTCGCCGGGACGGACGTTGCAGCCGGTGACGGTGTGGTGCGCGAGTTGCTGCACCATCGACCAGTACATGTACTTAAAATTCGTCGTCGTGCAGCGCACCCCTTCCCCGCTTTCCGGCACAAGATCCGCCGTTAGCGTCAGGTCATACGCCGCCGGCGCGTCGTGTTGCAAGTACGGCAGCGGTCGCGGATCCTGCTGCGGCGGCCCCTGGGTGCGGAACGGCTCGAGCGCCTCCAGCGTGATCACCCACGGGCTGATCGTCGTCGCGAAGTTCTTTGCGTTGAATGGCCCGAGCGGCACGTACTCCCACTTTTGGATGTCGCGCGCCGACCAGTCGTTGCAGAGCACGAGCCCGAAGATGTGCTCCTCCGCGCGCTGAATCGGGATCGGCTCGCCCAGTTCGGTGCCGGGGCCGACGAGAAAGCCCATCTCCAACTCGTAGTCCAGCAGGCGGCTCGGGCCGTAGCTCGGTGCCTCGGCGTCGTCCGCCTTGGTTTGCCCGCAGGGCCGGCGGATCTCCGTGCCGCTGGGCACAATCGAGGAGGAGCGGCCGTGATAGCCCACCGGCAGGTGCAGCCAGTTCGGCATTAAGGCGTTGTCGGCGCCGCGGAACATCGTGCCGACGTTGGTGGCGTGCTCGCGGCTGCTGTAGAAGTCGGTGTAGTCCGGAATCTCGCACGGCAGGTGCATGCGCGCGTCACTCATCGGCACGAGGGCGCGCTCCCGCAGTGAGGCGTCGTCGCGCAGCCGCGGCTCGTTCGCCGCAAGCAGCTCGCTGATCGTTTTGCGTGCCTCGCGCCACGCCGGTCGTCCCATCGCCATGAACGCGTTGAGCGTGCTTTGCGAAAACACCTTTGCGCCGCGCAACTGCGGGCCGTCGAAGAAGCCCATGGTTTCGAGCAGGTTCAAATCGAGCACGAGGTCGCCAATCGCCACCCCCGGCCGCGGCGTCGTCGCGCCCCCTTCGCTGAAGCGACTAAAAACGCCGAACGGCAAGTTCTGAATGGGAAACGGATGCTCCGCACCCACCTCCACCCAAGAGCGCAATTGCGGATCGGTCGTCGCATCAGCCATGTTCGTACCTCGGGAAAGACCATTAGTATCGGTTGGTACATCGAATGCCGCGCACCATACATACTGTCTACCGCGGACGGAAGAGTTGTCGCCGGTCACAACATGACAGGACGACACGTATACGGGGTTTCAAGCGACCGACGGCGAACCGCGAATGATTGCTTCGATGGACACACATCAATTAGGATGGCTTGCGACTTGCACGAGCCTCGGCGTTGCGAGGTACGGAACGTCAATACTGGAGTATGGGTATGACTCGGTCGATGCTGACCAAGATCGTTGTCGTGGTTGTTTCGCTGTTGGTTGTTTGCGTGTTCCTCGTCCATAACTTCGGCGACGGTGGAAGCGACTCGGAAGCGGACATGGCACCGTCTCTTGCAACGAGTCGCGTTGCCCCTGCAGACGAGGAGGAGCGAAAAGGCGCTGCAAAGGGTTGGACGGGGCGACGAACCTACGGCGGGGCATGAGTTTGAAGCAGACCGAAGCCCTGGGGAACGGGAACCACAACTTGGCAGCGAAGCGGGTGACTCGACGAACGTGCAGCACTCCTCCGAAAACGGCGATGGCGTCGAGCCTGCGGCAGCCGAATCCGGCTCGGAGTCGAATGCAAACGAACGCGGGGAGCGCGACTCCGTTGCCGAGTGGAAGTCCGAGCATGGTGGCGACGGTGCCGCCTTCATGGAAGGTGATGGATTTCGCGTGTATGGGAAAATGGTCGGGTCACCGCCGCATACCCGGGACGATCAACCGAAGATCGGCTGGGCAATTCCGGTTGATGGAGATCCCCTCGTCGAGGAGCTTCGATTTTCGCCGACGCGGGAGGATTGGCGGGAGTTTCTCCTCGATGGCCATGCGGTGCTAAGTGGGGCGTTCAGCTACGGCGGGTACCATCATCAAGAGCAACTCTTGGGAAGCGTCAACGAGAGCGGCGAGCGAATCCACGTGGCACGACGGCCGATGACCGTTACGTTTCTCGCCGAGGAACTTCTAGAGCACGGGTCACACTCCATCACCCGGGTAGAAGAACTAGGCGTCCCGGAAGCCGGCACGGACTCATCAATGATGTTAACCCATACCCTCCCGATCGAACGGTTCCTCGATGGACCAATCGTCAACCTGGGTAGCCGGTACCGTTCCTCCGGCAACCGCGGCCTTCCACTCACTCCCGGGCACTACTGGATCCGAACCAGGCTAGCGACGACGTGGGTAACCGTTCCTGCGCAAGACGTGCCTTTCACGATCACGCGCAAGATGCTGACGGGACAGCGCTCCGAAACCGGCCGGCAACCCGAAAGTGGCGTGATGGTGTACGGGTTCTTGAGGGGTCTAATTCGCAACAGCGAAAGCGCTCGCATGGAGCTCTCTTTACCACGGAGTTCGAGGATCGAAGCATCGATTTTCGTGCAAGGCCAGTCCGTGTTGGCGACGATTCATGGCTCGGTACCGGTCGACGAACGAATCCCGGCAAGGGTCGTTGTCTCGAACTCAGGCAACGAAAGGCCCGTGCACGCAACCGCGACCTTCGATGGCGAACGATTGCTCCTTCACCCGCGCGAGGGGAGTCACTGGGTGCGCATCGAGCTGTTGGCGCACGAGCCCAATCAGGTGCCGCCTGCGGATACCGTGTTTGATTCCGTCGCGTCAGAGAGATACGACGAGGAATCCGGCGAGTGGG
>SKZP01000256.1 GCA_007127275.1 Planctomycetota bacterium | reverse complement strand
CCGCCCATGGGCTCCACCTACGGAACCGAGGGGGCCTACCAGGGGATGTGCCTCGGCGCGGGACTTGGCTTGCGCAGCATACCCGGTCGGGGCCAGCCCGACGTCGCCGGCGGCGGTGTCGGCATTGTGCTCTCGCAAGGCGGCAACGACCGCTTCGAGGCCGGCGAGTTCGGCATGGGCATTGGTTACTTCTTCGGCGTCGGCATCTTTCACAACCTCGCAGGGGACGACCGCTACCGCGCCGGGCGCTACGGCATTGCCACCGGTGCGCACCAGGCGCACGGCGTGTTCCTCGACGACGACGGCGACGACGACTACGACGTCAGCAGCGTCGCCGCCATTTCCGGCTCCTGGGACGTAATGGTCACGAGTTTCGTGGACGCCGCCGGCAACGACACCTACCGCATCCAACGCGGACTCGGCCTCGGCTCGGCCACCATCACCAGTTTTTCACTGTTCTTCGACGGCGGCGGCCGAGACAACTACACCGCCGCCGGCCGAAACACCCTTGGACACGGAGGTCATCGCAGCGACGCCGCCCGCGGCACGAAAAGCCTCGGCATCTTCATTGACCTCGGCGGCGAAAAGGACATTTACCACCGCGGCCGCGCCGACGCCGAGCCGGACCCGACGCGCGCCGACGGTTTGACCAACGTGCAGCCCGCCGAGCACGACGGCAAAGTTAGCGGCTACGGGATTTTCCACGACGACGGCCCGCGCGACGAGGCCGCAAGAAACGGCGACGGCAACTAAACCGCTAGCCGTTTGGTATCCGGAAAAGCCCACGGGCCGCGGCCCCGTGGCGGATTATCAAAGTCCCACGAGCCGTGGCCGTGGGCTTCCCGAATCCCATTCCACGACGAGGGTCGAAAAAGCGGTCGAGTTCGGCACTGTGGGCAAGCAGGAGACAGACGTATCCGAATCCGCATCTCCGAGAACGACGGGTTCGCGCCGGCGACGTTCGTTGCAACGCACGCCTGGTTGAGGCAGGGGGCCTGTATGCGTGCGGCCTGACTTATCCGACGACGCGTAGCTCCTCGCCGCCCGAGGCGAGGGAATCCGGCGAGGAGGAGGGCGTCTTAACCGCGACCGGTTTCGCCGGTACCGCGGGAACGCGCGTGTCGAGCCATTGCAGCAGTTGCAGGCAAATTCGCTCCCAGCCGGGCTCGAGTGTGAGCATGTGCGAGTGTCCGGGGAACTCGTGGAACTCCGCCCCCCAGAGATTCGCCGTTTGCAACTGCAGGTTCACCGGCAAGCCGGGGTCATCGCTTCCAACGGTCACGAGCATCGGCGCCTCGCGCCGCTCCGGAAAGACCGGAATGCGGTAGCGCACCTGGTCCCAGACGAGCCACACCGACTCCGGATTCGAGCCGTGCCAGGCGCGAGCCTGCTCGTCGCTTTCCGCGGCGTTGTAGATGTAGCGTCGGCAGAACTCGTACGAGAACAGGAACGTGCGCTGCGTCAGCAATTGCATCAACGTTCGCGGTCCCAGACGGACGAGAAACGGCAGTGCCTCGCGCCACTTCGGCGTATACCTGATCCCGGGCGGCGGCGACGACGCGAGCAGCACCGTCGCCCGCACGTCCGGCTCGTGCGCCAGTGCCTGTGCCATCAAGCCGCCGAAGCTCTTGCCGATCACAATGGCGTCGCCGACTTCGCGCACCACGGCCCGCGCCGCCTCCAGGCAGTCGTTCGCCCGTAGCCCACGGATATTGCGCGAGCAGTAATCCGGGCCGTGATGCGGATAATTCACCGCGTAGACGGCCCAGCCGCGCGAGGTGAAGGGTCGCATGAACCCTCGGTAGCTACGCGAATCCGAAAGAATGCCGTGCAGCGCGACCACGTTGCCGCGCACCTCCCCCGGCGGACGGAGTACTTCGCAGGTCACCCCGGCAACGGACTCATACGGGAACGGATCCAGCGAGAGCGGATCCGGAAACAGCTCGCGATCAATCATGGTCACACGTACGGACGCAGGGCCTGGATGCCGATAACCCAGAAACGGTCTCCTACCGCGAAGCGTTGGGGGAGAGACCGTCATCATAAGGGCCAATGGCCTCACGGGTAAAGGGTGCGAACCCCAACGGATGTCCCCTTCCGCCGCCGACGTCGCCAAGCCGCTTGGTCAGTTCCCGTCGTGACGAAAGGGCAAACTTCCAATCTGCAGCGTAAGCTACCGCATCCCCCCGGTTTCGACCGCGTCGCGCATAAGCCTGTCAGCTCCTAAAAGTCGTACGTGCTGTAGCGGTGAACAATGGAAATGTTGCGGGCCTCGAAGCCTTCCTTCTTGCCCGTGGTGAGCTCGAACTCGAGGATCAGATCCCGCGAGGGCAACGTATCAATGTCAACCTTCGCTTTCTCCAGTTCCGAGGCGTGCACGAACGCCGTGTCGAACGCGCTGCCTTCCTGGCGCGTATCCGTAATCCACATCGCCCCGTCAATCGTGCGAATAAAGCGCAGAAATCCGAAGCCACGGTCGGCTCGGAAGTCGTAGCAGATGCCACGGACGCGACTCTCAATCTCGCCCCAGTTCACCCCCGTGCCGTTTTGCACCGGCAACAATCCCGGAACGAGGTAGCCGGAGACGAACTGATCCGCCCCGAGACGCAACCGCTCCGAGACGTTGCGAAAACCGATTAGCTCGACCCGGCATCCCTGGCGCTGCACATCCTGCACCACGCGCAGAAAGTCCCCGTCGCCGGTGATCAAGACCACGCTGTCCAAGCGCGGCGCCTGCTGCACAAGCTCCACTCCCAGTTCCAAATCGACGTTCGTTTTCGGATGCTCGTTCCCTTCTTCGTCGGTGTACCAACGAACCGGCTTCGTCATCACCTTATATCCGAAGTCTCGCAAAATCCGGAAGAAATCGAGCGTGCCGTCGCGGTACCGGCGGTCTTCCTCGGCTCGTTCCTGGTCGTAGGTCACATAGGCATTGAGGTGCACCACTTCGGAGCCGCCGCGCGCCGCGTAGCGGCGCAACGTATCGAAGCGCATCCCACGCCCGCCATTTAAACTGATATCCGGAACATCGACATAGACACCAGTACGAACCCCGCGTTGAGAAGCTGACAAGATTGACACTCCTGAATCCCTTTCCACGTTGCGAACACCCTGAGTTGCGAAGCGAACCGCCGGTCGCTGTCAAGACTTGTTCCGACGTTACGCCACATGAATCGCGGGAGGAGCCGCGTCAATATGAAAGCAGCGGCTGAACGGGGAACCGTAGCGATTCGTGCAGTACTTGACAAGCCCTGGACAAAAGGACGCCAAAGCCATTGGCGGTTTCGCAAACTGCAATAGATTTTCTTTCCCGGATGGGCAATTCGAATTTTCGCACGGAATGCGCTGCCTTGTGCCTGCGGGTGCTTATGCACTCCTGCAAACTCAAGGGTTGAATCATCGTGCCCTTTCGAGAAGCCCACGGAGTCGAGAAGCCCACGGAGCGTGGACACCAGGGAAGCGGTTCTTGTGTTGGCGTCCGCACAATGTGGCGCTGCCGAACGGAAAACAAGTGGGCGCGCGGGTCAATTCCAACGCCACGTCAAGAATCCGGCCGCGTCGGCAACCCCCGTTGCTTCAAGTGGCCAAGGCAACCAGGATCTTCAAGCTCGCTCACGTGACGCTTGCCGTGCCCAAGATTGCGTTGTCGCCGCCCCAGGGAATGGATGCGTTCCTTTTCGGTCCTGGAGCGAGGACAGGGGCCAACTCTGCGAGGCGAAGCACGGGACGGCGCGGGTTG
>SKZP01000508.1 GCA_007127275.1 Planctomycetota bacterium | reverse complement strand
TGAATGCGCGCCGTCGTACTTCTGCCGCGGGACGGACTGGGCGGGCACGGAGACCCGCCCTACGTAGGTGGTCCCGCGGAAAATCATTCGAGCACAAATGCCGGTTGCGGGGGAGTCACGGCTAACCAGTTCTCGTACTTGCAGGTCCGCACAATTGCCACTTCGTTCACGGTCTGCTACGCGGTATGCTCCCTGGGTTCGAGTACGCTCCCCTTGTGTTGCGCCCATGATTCGCGTTCTCGTCACCGGCGGCGCCGGCTTCATTGGCAGTCATCTTTGCCGCGTGTTGCTCGAGCGTGGCCACGCGGTGATTGCCGCCGACTCGCTCTTTTCGGGGCGCAAGCGGAACATCTTGCCGTTGATGTCGAATCCGCGCTTCGAGTTCATGCGCCACGACATCATTCAACCGCTCTTTATTGAGTGCGACCAGATCTACAATCTCGCCTGTCCCGCCTCGCCGGTACACTACCAGTACAATCCCATCCGTACGGTGAAGGTGAACGTGCTCGGCACCATGAATGTGCTCGGGCTCGCCAAGCGCTGCGGGGCGCGGATGTTGCAGGCCTCCACCTCGGAGGTCTACGGCGACCCGCAGGTGCATCCGCAGCCGGAGTCGTACTGGGGCCACGTCAATCCCATTGGACCGCGCGCTTGCTACGACGAAGGCAAGCGAATTGCCGAGACGCTGTGCCGCGACTACCACGTCGGCAACGGCGTCGACGTCTGCATTGCGCGCATCTTCAACACCTACGGCCCACACATGGCGCTCAACGACGGCCGAGTCGTCAGCAACTTTCTTCTGCAGGCGCTGCGCGGTGAGCCAATCACCATCTACGGCGACGGGTCGCAGACGCGTTCCTTCTGCTTCGTCAGCGACCTCGTCGAGGGGCTGATTCGTTTGATGGAGTGTGGCGAGCGCTTCGAACCGGTCAACCTCGGCAATCCCGAGGAGCGCACCATCCGCGAGATTGCCGAGCGCATTGTCTCGCTGACCGGCTCGAGTTCGAAGCTCGTCGAGGAGCCGCTGCCACAGGATGACCCGGTACGCCGCAAACCGGATATCAGACTCGCAAAACAATTGCTGAACTGGCAGCCGTCGGTGTCGCTCGACGACGGGTTGAAGGAAACGGTCGCCGACTTTCAGGCGCGCGTGCACGGCCACGAAGAGTGGTAAGCGCAAAGGCGCTGCCGTTCGACGACCGAACGCGCGGCTCGGGTAGCCCGGAAGGCAGCCCGACGCCGGTACTCGTTCCTTCCGGGGCGAGCGCAGGGCACAAGTCCTGCGAGGCGAACTACCACATCACGAGGCTTTGCCTCGCATGACTCGCGCCGCGGCACAATGTATACCGTTGATTGCGGGGCATACGCCACACGGGCTTGTCTTGCGAGGCTTGCGTCCGAATGCCGTAAGCTTCGCCGAAAAAGGCGAGCGCTTGGCGAAAGCGCAAGCCCGGCGAGTCCGCGCAGTTCCGTGCTTTGCCTAACGGGCTGCGCCCTGCGCTCGCCTCGGAATTGAAATTGACGACATTCGCGCTTGTGCCTCGTACTCGCCTGATTTGCGAACGCGTTCCGGCATTCGCACGGACGGGCCGAGGACTACTCGAATTCGTTTGCCGTTTCGTCGTCCAGCGGCTCCGGCGCTGGCGGCAGCAACGGTGAGTCGAGGATGTGGACAAGGCCATTGCCAACGACGTCCGACTCCTCAATCACTGCCTCCGCGTCGCGGACCACAAGGCGCAGCGTGCCCGGCTCGGAACGGTCCACCAACAAGCGCTCGCCGCTTTGCGCAACCGCTTCCTGTCCGTCGCGCAACCAGTTGGCACGAACCCACCCGGCCAACATGTGCCGTTGCAACCACGCACGGATTTCATCCCGTTCGAGCCCCTCGACCCACGCTTGAATGTGCTCGGCCTCCAGCTCCTCCTCGCCGATATACGGCGCAAACGCGTCATCCGGCGGCGCAAGCAGCGTCAGCGGCCCCTCGGCGGAGAGCGCCTCCTCCATTCCCGCTGCCTCGAACAACGCGAGCAAGACCTCGAACACCCCGGCGTCGCGCAGCACCTCGTTCGTGGTCGGCGTACCCGGCGGCGACACGAACGGCTCCAGCGCGTCGTCTAGCACGTGCAACATCCCCACCTCGCAGACAATGTTGGCGCGCGTGACCAGCACGTCGTCAATGCGTGTTTGCCGGCCGTCGGCGAGTGCGGTGAGCACGGCGCCGTGGCGCGTTGGCACCGCCTGCGCCGCGCGCATCTGCGCCGTCGACTGCGTACCCGGAACGAGGTACACCGAAAGCGCCTCGCGCAACTGTTCCAAGCGCTGCCCGCGCACGCGGCCCGTCGCACCTTCTTCGGTGACCTCGCGCAAAAGATTGCCCTCGGGCAACCGGTCAATCACGTTGTCGTCGACGGCGAGCACCGTCGTCTCTTGCGCCTCGAGTTCCTCCTCAAGCTCGGCAAGCTCGACGGCGCGAGCAAAGCGGCGCACCTCGTCAATCTCGCCGAGTGCTTGCATCACGCTCATTTGCTCGTACGTGCGCGTTTCCGGCTCCGGCAAGGCCTCCGGCATCAGCACCCTGTTGAGCACGTGCACAAGGCCGTTGGTCGCCTCGACGCCGGTGACAACCACGGAGGCGTGTTCCAGGCGCAACGTCTCCGCTTGCGTGAGGTGTGCGCGCAGCGTCGTTCCCGCAAGCGTGGTCAATTGCGGCTCCTGCTCCAACGCCGCCTCGTCGACCTGCCCGGGCACAATGTGCTGCTCGAGCACGGCGCGCAACAGCGGTCGGTTCCCTGGGGCGGTGAGTTCTTGCCAGCTCGGCTCCTCGAGCCGCTCTACGGCGGCGTCATCCGGCACGAACACGGTATACGGCCCCGGCTCGCGCAGCCGCTCGTCGAGGCCGACCTGCTCGAGCGCGGCGGTAAACTTGCCGAGCGTGTCGGCCCGCTCGAGCAGCACCTCGGCAATGGGTTGCGGCGCGCGCGGCACCAGCACGCGGTCGAGCACGTGCACCACACCGTTCGACGAGGCTTGGTCCGCGGCAACGACCGTCGACTCGCGCACACGGACGTGGCCCCCGGCATGCGTCACCGCAAGCGGCTCGCCGCGCAACGTTCGCGCCTGGCGCTGCGTGGCAAGCTGGCTAAGCGTGTGCCACCCCGGCACAATGTGCAACTCCATCAACTCGCGCAACTCGTCGCGACGCGCCTCCTCGAACAGGCTCTCCACTTCCTCCGTCGTAAAGCTCGCCTCCCAGGCCGCGTCGTTGGGCGCGAATATGGTTACGTACTCGTGCTCCTCGGCCATCCGCTTGTCCAGCCCGGTTGCACGCAATGCTGCCGCGGTGGTGCGAAAGCTGTCTCGTTGCTCGAGCGACTGCTGCACCGTTCGCTCCGACGCGCAGCCGAGATGCGGGAGTCCGGCAGCGACGACGGCGAGCAAGGCACTCACCTTGAGGGCAACCATGAAGTTTGAACGTCCGAGCATCACTCTCCCTCGCAGAACCGCACGTGTGTACCCCTGTTGAAAGCGCCTGTGTACGTTGCATTGCACGCAAGGGGAAACGCAAACCATGTTTTGCAGGACACCGCCTCGCACCTGCCACCCGGACCACGTAAAGGCGAGGACGAGCATGCAAGGCTAGGCCGGGTCACTTCGAAGGGTGTCCGCCTGAAGGCCTGCATGTTTCCGTTCCGGCGAGCGCAAGGCGCAAGCTTTGCGAGGCGAAGCGCCACGTCACGCGAGCGTTC
>SKZP01000390.1 GCA_007127275.1 Planctomycetota bacterium | reverse complement strand
GACAGCCGACCGATCGAGCTGGGCATCGCCCACTCCCACCCCTTCGGCTACGAGCCGCACTTCTCCGGCGTCGACCGCGAGACCTTCACCACGTTTCCCTACGGCGCCGACAACGTCCACCTGCTGCTCGACCCGAGCGCGGCCTACTGCAAGGCCTACATCGGCTTCCTCGACGAGAAGGACGCGGCGCGACCGCCGACGCACGCCCTCACGGAAGTCGCCTACGGCATCTACCGGACGGCGCCGTAGCTTCGCGGATCAGCGCGCGGCGGCTGGTTGTTCTTGCTCGTGTTGCGCGGCGGCTGCGGCCTCGTAATCTTCCAGCGGCGGGCAGGCGCAGATGAGTTGGCGGTCGCCGTGGACGTTGTCGACGCGGGCGACTGCCGGCCAGAACTTGTGGTCGCGCACATACGGCAGTGGAAACGCCGCCTGTTCGCGGCTGTAGCGGTGCGGCCACGTCTCGGCGAGCAACTTCTCCGCGGAGTGCGGCGCGTGCTTGAGCGGGTTGTCCTGCGCATCCGCCTCGTCTTGCTCGACGGCGCGAATCTCTTCGCGAATGCTTAGCATGGCGTCGCAAAAGCGGTCGAGTTCTTCCTTCGACTCGCTTTCCGTCGGCTCAATCATCATGGTGCCGCCGACGGGGAAACTCATGGTCGGCGCGTGGTAGCCGTAGTCCATCAACCTTTTGGCGACGTCCTCGGCGGTGATCTTCACGCTTTGCTCGAACTGGCGCAAGTCGAGGATGAACTCGTGGGCGCAGCGGTTCTCGCGCATATACAGCACCGCCGTCGAGCGCGCGTCCTTGCCTCCTGCGGCGACGTAGGCCTCGCCGAGGCGGGCGGCGCAGTAGTTCGCGTTGAGCACCGCGAGTTGGGTGGCGCGCAAGAGGCCCTGCTCCCCCATCATGGCAATGTAGGCATACGAGATGGTGCAGATGCTCGGGCTACCGAACGGGGCGGCGGAGATGGGGCCAATGGCTTGCTCGCCGCCGCACTCGACGAGCGGATGCCCGGGCAGGAACGGCACGAGGTGCTCGGCCACGCCAATGGGGCCCATGCCGGGGCCGCCACCACCGTGGGGGATGCAGAAGGTCTTGTGCAGGTTGAGGTGGCACACGTCGGCGCCGTATTCCGCGGGGCGGCAGACGCCGAGTTGCGCGTTCATGTTCGCGCCGTCGAGGTAGACCTGGCCGCCGTGGCGGTGAACAATCTCGCAGACGTCTTTGATGCGGTCCTCGAAGACGCCGTGCGTCGAGGGATACGTGACCATCAACGCGGCGAGCTTCTCTGCGTGCTGCTGTGCCTTCGCTTCGAGATCCTCGACGTCAATGTCGCCGTTTTCCTTGCACTTCACAACGACGACCTTCATCCCGGCCATCACCGCCGAGGCGGGGTTCGTGCCGTGCGCCGAGGCGGGGATCAGGCAGACGTTGCGGTGGCTCTCGCCGCGGTGTTCGTGATAGGCGCGGATGACGAGCAAGCCGGCGTATTCGCCTTGGGCGCCGGAGTTGGGCTGCATGCTGACCTGCGCGAAGCCGGTGATCTCGGCAAGCCAGTCGCCGAGGCGGCCGAGCATCTCGGCGTAGCCTTTGGCCTGCTCGGCCGGCACGAACGGGTGCAGGCGGCTGAAGCCCCCGAAGGAGATCGGCATCATCTCCGCCGTGGCGTTGAGCTTCATGGTGCAGGAGCCCAGCGGGATCATGGAGTGGGTGAGCGAGAGATCCTTTGCCTCGAGCTTGTGCAGGTAGCGCAGCAGTTCGGTTTCACTGCGGTAGCGGTGAAACACCGGGTGCGTCAGGTACTCGCTGGTTCGCGCGAACGGGCCGTCGAAGCCGGGGCTGACGCTGCGCGCGAGGGCTGCCGGCTCGAGGCCGTCGGCCTTGCTCCCCTTCGCTTTCGCAAAGACCTGCAGCAACTCGGCGAGGTCACCGGTGCGTACCGTCTCGTCAAGCGCCACACCGACGTCGCCGTTCTCGTAGCGGCGCAGGTTGATGCCATGCTCGTCGCAGGCTTGCTTGAGCGCGGGCCACAACTCCGCGTCCGCGCCGACGCGCAGCGTGTCGAAGAAGCGCTCATGACGCAGCGTGTAGCCGAGTTGCTGCAGGCCCGCGGCGAGGGTGCGGGTGGCGCGCTGCACGTACTCGGCAATGCCCCGCAGCCCCTCGGGGCCGTGATAAATGGCGTAGGCGGCGGCGACGTTGGCGAGCAGCACTTGCGCAGTGCAGATATTAGAAGTCGCCTTTTCACGGCGGATGTGTTGCTCGCGCGTTTGCAGCGCCATGCGCAACGCGGGCTTGCCGGTGCTGTCCTTGCTCACCCCAATGATGCGCCCGGGAATGCGGCGCTTGTGTGCCTCGCGGGTCGCGAAGAAGGCCGCGTGGGGCCCGCCGTAGCCCAGCGGCACGCCGAAGCGCTGGCTGTTGCCCACGGCAATGTCGGCGCCCCACTCGCCCGGCGGGGTGAGCAACGTCAGCGCAAGCAGATCGCAGGCCACGGTGACGAGGCCGCCTGCTTGGTGGACCGCTTCGACGACGTTGCGGCAGTCGGCGACGTGGCCGTCCGTCGCCGGGTATTGCAGCAACGCGCCGAACACAGGTTTGGCCGCGAAGTCGTGCGCAAACGGGTCGCCGACGAGCACCTCAATGTGCAGTGGCTTCGCCCGCGACTGTACCACGGCAATGGTCTGCGGGTGGCAATCCTCGGCAACGAAGAAGGTCTCCGACTTGCTTTTCTTGTGTGCCGCGTCGTAGCTAAGCGCCATCGCCTCGGCCGCCGCCGTCGCCTCGTCGAGCAACGACGCATTGGCAATCTCCAGCCCGGTAAGGTCCATCACCATGGTCTGGAAGTTGAGCAACAACTCGAGCCGGCCCTGGGCAATCTCCGCTTGATATGGCGTGTACTGGGTGTACCAGCCGGGGTTCTCCAAGATGTTGCGCAAGATAACCGGCGGCGTGAGCGTGTCGTGATAGCCGAGGCCGAGGTAGCTGCGGCGCACCTCGTTCTTTTGCGCCATGCGCGTGAGCTCGGCGAGGCACTCACGCTCCGACAATCCCGTACCCGGGAGCTTGAGCGGCCGTTCGCTCTTGATTTGCGACGGCACGGTGGCGTCAATCAGCGACTCTAGCGAGGACTCGCCGAGAGCGGTGAGCATCTCGGCAATCTCGTTCTCGCTCGGGCCATTGTGCCGGGTATGGAACGTGTCGGGGTGGCGCAACATCGCGTTGTTCTGTGTCATTCTTAGTGCCGTTTCCAAGCATTGTTTTGCCACACGCGGTGGCACATTGCATCACGCGTTTTGCGTGGCAGGAGCGTGGCCGGGTCTTGGCGTTCAGCGGGCGGGACGAAATGCCGCGGCGTTAAGCTCGGCGAAGCTCCATCAGTCCTCTTCCGACTCGGCGACGACCTTGTCGTAGGCGGTCGCGTCGAGCAGTGCGTCGAGCTGCCCCGGGTCTTCCAGCTTGAGCTTGAGCAGCCACCCCTCGCCGAACGGGTCATCGGCGAGCAGGTCGAACTCGTTGCCGTCGGTGAGTCGGGTATTCACCTCGACGACTTCGCCGCTGACGGGGGCATACAAGTCGGAAACGGCCTTGACTGACTCGACCTCGCCGAAGCTGTCTCCCTGGCTGATCGTGTCGCCGACCTCGGGAAGCTGGATGTATGTCAGATCGGTGAGCTGCTTGACGGCGAAGTCGGAAATGCCAATGACCGCGGTGTCACCGTCGAGCTTGGCCCATTCGTGGGACTTCATGAACT
>SKZP01000109.1 GCA_007127275.1 Planctomycetota bacterium | reverse complement strand
GGCCGCGGCGTTGATCTCCGGAATGCTCAAGGTGCCGAGTGCGCCGAAGAGCAGGAACATCGCGAGGATCACCGCCAGGTCACCGATGCGGTTGGCAATGAACGCCTTCTGGCCCGCGGCCGCCTTTTGCTTGTCGGTGAACCAGTAGCCGATCAACAGGTAGGAGCACAGGCCGACGCCTTCCCAGCCGATGAACAGCAAGACGAGGTTGTCCGCCATCACGAGGATGAGCATCGCCGTGCAGAACAGGTTCAGGTAGGCGAAGAAGCGGGCGTAGCCGGGATCCTCGGCCATATAGCCGATGGAGTAGATATGGATCAGCAGGCCGACGCCGGTGACGACGAGCATCATCACCGCGGTGAGGTTGTCGACGTAGAAGCCGAAGTTGACCTCGAGGGTGCCAATGGTGAACCAGTTGTAGACCAGCGAGTAGGCGGCCTCGTCGGCGCCGATCAAGGCGATGAACGCCCACAGCGAGATGACGAACGCGCCGGCGATCGAGGCGCAGGCGATCAGGCCGATTGCCCCTTTGCTCAAACGACTCCCGAAGATGCCGTTGATCAGGAAGCCGATCAGCGGCAAGAGCGGTACCAGTGGCAGATAGCTCGCGAGGCTGTCCATGATCGTTCAGGATCCGGGGTTGAGCGGCTCGGCTCGGGTGTGAAAGGGCGGTCAGATCGAAGCGGGCGGTCGGCGGACCCGGTCAGCCGCGCAGCATGCGCAAGTCGGCCGGGTTCGTCGTTCGCTTCAAACGAAAGAGGGCAATGAGAATCGAGAGGCCGACGGCGACGGCGGCGGCGCTGACGGCGATGACCACCAGCGCAAAGACCTGGCCGCCGGCATGGGCGTAGACCCGCGACATCGTCAGCGCCACGAGGTTGACCCCCGCGAGCATCAGCTCGACGCTCAGCAGGATGATCAGGATGTTGCGCCGCGCGAGCACGCCGTAGACGCCGATCGAGAAGATCACGGCGGCGAGAATCAGAAAGACCTTGGGAGAGATCAGTTCCATGGCGGTGGTGTGTCGTCGGTCCTAGCGTGTGGCGTTGCGTGGTCTGCGTGACTCGGGCGTGATTCCTTCGCGGAGCCTCCTACGGGCTCGGCGGCGGCGGCGCCTCCTCTGACAGACCCTCCTCTTCGGCCTGCTCCTCCTCTTCGGTGCGGCGGCGCGCAAGCATCGCGACGCCGACGCAGCCGGCGAGAATCAGCAAACCGACGTATTCCAGCGAGAGCACCTGCACCTCGATCAACTCCGTGCCTACGCCGGGGATCGAGCCGAAGTGCGGGCCGAGGCCACCGCGCACGGCCAGCTCGACGTAGACGGCCTGGCGCACCTTGTCGGTGATTCCGAGATCTTCCAGCATCGGCACGAGCAGCCCCTCGAAATGCTGCTGCGTGGCCGGATCCAGCTCCGGCGCCTCCAACTCGCGCACCTTGCGCAGTATCACCGGCGCGTTAAGGTCAAGCTCGAGCGGGTCGTCGACCTCCTGGATGCGCATCACCTCGCCGAGGTGCCGGCCGAGGCCGACGGTGATGATCTCGTCGCGCTCGCCGGGCGTCTTGTGCTTGATCTCGCGGGCGATGAAGGCGGCGCGCTCTTCCAACTCGCGCACGAGGCGGCGCTCCGTCACTTCGACAATCTCGTCATCGAGCCGTTGCTGTGCCCACGCCTCGGCCCTGGTTTCGAGCAACGCTTCGAGCTCGCTCTCCACGCGCTCCTCACGCTCGTCTTCCTCGAGCGCGGCTAGCGCTTCCTCGCCAACGGCGGCCGCCGCTTCCTCGCGCAGCGGTTCAAGCGCCTCCTCATCCTCCTCCAACTCCTCGATGCGCTCCTCGCGCCACTGCGGCAGCTGCTCCCGTTCGAGCTCCCGCGCCACCGCCGCGCGGATGCGCGACTCCACCGCGTCGCTGATTCCCTCGTGGCTCAACGGCAGAAAGCGGTTCCAGTGCGGCAGGTGCGGCTCCGGCGGATCCTCGAGCATGAGAATCGGCACAATCAGCAACACGCCGACAATCACCGAAAAGAACAGCGCCCGCACCCGCGGCGTATTGAGCACGAAACCGCGACCCTCGCGCTCCGCCTCCTCCGCGGTAAGGCGGCCGGCGACGTCGATCTCGCCGAACTCCTTCGCCGGGTCCGACGAGTCGAGGTTGAAGAGCATGATCACAAAGAGAAACAGCATCAGGATCGCGCCGGCGTAGACGATCAGTTGCAGCGCGGCAAGCAGCACGGCGGCGAGCACCCAGAACAGCAGCGCAAGGCAGAGAAAGACGCCGAGCAGCGCGACGATCGAATACAGCGGGTTGCGGCGCGTAACGGCAATGACCGAGCCGACGATTGCGCCAACGGCGGAGACGACGAAAATCGTTTCGCGCGGCTCAATCCAAAGAAACACCATCCCGGTGATGACCACCGCGATCCCGAGAAGGGCAAGGAGAGTTGTAGCGGCACGCTTCATCGGAGAGATCGGTCGGGCGCTTGGGGTGCGCGAATGCGCAAACACGGGGGCGGGGTGCGGACCGGAACTTGCCGAGTCGAGCGGCCTTGGAGCAGGTACGCAAAGCGCAGCGGCACTGCCAAGGAAGTCGAAGCGTGCAAGGAACCAGCCGGAGCGCGGACCTTACGACGCCCCACCGCCAGTGTCAACACGCATCCACGCATCCTACGTGGGAGGTGCGCCTAGCGTTCGTTCTAGCTTCATGTTTCGACAGCGTCGCCTACGTAGGAGCCCCCCATACCCGCCATACCGTCCCGCAGGCGGAACACCTTTCCCGGCACCCCGCTGTATCACCGGCTCCAACATGATACGCGCCTCTTCGAGCCGGAAGCCTGGCACGCCTCTGCACGTTCGTCGACGTCAACCGCACCCCCCCGCGGCATACGCATCAACGAGTTTCGCCACGGCATGCGCGACCTCACCCGCAAGCTCTACAATGCCCCGTTCACGCGCAACCGTCGCCGCGCCTTCCACCGCTACTGCCATGCACGTTCGTCAACATCGGCGGCGAGAGACTGACTTTCGGGCCGTCTAGCTCATGCGACACGCACGTGCGATGACCGCTAACTGCACGGGCGCCTGACAGGTCGCGGGCGAGGCGGTATCATGGCGGCTGTAAGCAGCCCCCCCCTGACGCTCGGCCGACTTGCATGAGGTAGAAGTGATGCGATCTCGACGCAGTTCATGGGGGGGTGGCGAGCCTCGGGCTGGGCCTCGTCGCTTTGCTGCTGGTTCTCGTTTGGTTCCTGTTCGCACCGATGCTGCAGCAGCCGCAGCAGGCGGAGGTGGCGCAGCCAGCCCCCGGCCCCATTGACGGAACGGGCGCGACCGAGCCGGTGCATGCGGATCCGCGCGAGCAGGCATCCACGGCGGAGCCCGGCGAGGAGGCGCCGACCGAGACTGTGCCGGATGAGCAGCCCGCGGCACCACTCGAGACCGAGCCGGAGACAACCACAACACCGTCGCAGCCGGCCACGAACGACGGAGAGGCGGAGGACACGCAGGTTTCGCGGCCCACGGCGGCACTGATCGTCCGCGTCGTCGACGAACAGCGGCTGCCGATCCCGGATGCGAGGGTGAATCTGCTAAGGCCGCATCGCGATCAAGGCTTCACCGATGCTCGCGGCGAGGTCCATTTTTCGGCGATCGAGATCGATGTACCGGCCGAAAAGCCGCAGGTGTTGTCCGCGCTGCCGGTGCGCGCTCGCGCCTTCGGCTACCGCCCAAGCAGTGTGCGGGTCCGTGACTTGGCTGCGAG
>SKZP01000232.1 GCA_007127275.1 Planctomycetota bacterium | reverse complement strand
CGCGATTGCCCTCGTAATCAACGTCCGCATGCGCCCCGTCGGCGTGATCTGAGCGTCCGCGCTCTGAAGCAACCAGGAAGCTACGTCCGCAAAGGTGTGGCAGCAGCCCTCGAGGCTCACCCACTCGAGCCAGCCTCGCCGCTTTGGTGGATGCCGCTGGCGGCAGCACGGTAGTTCTTCTCCATCTCGGCGAGCACCTCGAAGGCGACTTTGATGGCGCGCATGCCGTGCTCGCCGGGAACGCGGGGCTCGCTGTGATCACGCACCGCAGAGAGGAAGTCGCGAATCTCTGCCTTGAGCGGCTCTTCTTCCTCGATCTGCACTTTCTCCATCTGAATGAATTCGTGAAAGACCCAATAGAGGGGGTCGCCGATCTGGGAGACGTCGATGGTGCTCGGGTCGAGGCCCTTGAACTTCTCCGACTTTCGGTAGATGTAGGCCTCGCGCTTGTGCATGTCGACCGTTACGTAGGCCTCCGGCGTGAAAAAGCGAATCTTGCGCATTGGCTGCTGCGAAATCCGCGAGGCGGTGATGTTGGCGACGCACCCGTTGGCGAAGGTGAGCCGGGCGTTGGCGATGTCCTCGTGCTTGGGCGTGATGATGTTGCAGCCGGCGGCGCGCACTTCGGTGACTTCGCTGCCGGTGACGGCGAGGATGATGTCGATGTCATGGATCATCAGGTCGAGCACGACGCCGATGTCGGTGGAGCGAAAGCGGTAAGGGCTCAAGCGATGGGCCTCGACGAAGCGGGCGTGGCGGACCTCGTCGAGCAACGCCTTGAGCGCGGGGTTGAAGCGCTCGACGTGGCCGACCATCAGCGTGACGCCTTGCTCACGACTGATGCGCACGAGGTCTTGCGCTTCTTCGAGCGTCGTGGTGATGGGCTTTTCGACAAGCACCGGCACACCATGTTCGAGGAAGAAGCGCGAGATCTCGTAATGCGACTGCGTCGGCGTGGCCACGCTGACCGCGTCGACCTTGCCGGCCAATTCGCGGTAATCCTCGAGTACCCGGGAGCCATAACGCTCCGCGGTTTGCGCCGCACGCGCGGTGTCGGTGTCGCATACGGCGACAAGTTGTGCCTCCGCAACTTCCGCGTAGACGCGCGCATGAATGGCGCCGAGGTGGCCGGAGCCGACGACCGCAACACGCAAAGGATCGGACATCGCAACTCGAGGAAAAGAAAGTGGCCGTAAACGGTTTGTGATTGGAGGGACGTGGGGGCGCTTGCGCCTCACCCACCGCGGCAACGTTACAGCGGCATCCGAATGGCGGCCAATGAAGTCCGCGCCACGCCCAGTGGCATTGCCGGCGGGGCATACGGATGACTCTCGGTACCCCGTTTCTCTCGATCTCCCCACTCCGACGTGCCGACCGATCTGGGCAAGGTAGGGGTTGTGCGTCCTTGTTATAGCTGTTCCGCGCCCGTGTCAACGGTCGAGAGCCCCACCGACCGTGGCGGCATCCCGAGTACACCAATCCGAAACGGTATCCGCTGGCACCGTCGGGGAAGTGTTGGTAAAATGATCAGCCGTACGGGTCGCCCCAAGGCCGAAGCGAGTTGGAAGAACGCATGGCGCGGCAACTCATGCTCTTCGAGCGGCTGAACGAGACGGCGCAACCGGTTGTTGCCGAGCCGCGAGTGACGTCGGCTGCCTCGAATTCGACACCCGCTTCGCTGCGGCCGAGCACGTTCGTCGCCCTCGACTTCGAAACCGCGGATGCGGCGCACCGCTACCCGATTGCGCTGGGGCTTGTGCGGGTCGAGCACGGGGCGGTTGTCGAGGAGGCGTATCACCTGATTCATGCGCCGGCACGCGTGTTCAATGCGGCAAATACCGCGGTGCATGGCATTCCGCCGAGCGAGGTTGCGCAGGCTGCTGAGTTTCCGGAGGTGCTGGAGGCGGTACGGCCGTTGCTGCACGGTGTCGCGTTCGTCGCGGCGCACCATGCCCCGTTCGACCGTGGTGTACTCGCCGCCGCCTGCCGGCGCTACAATCTACGCCCGCCGGGCCACGCCTGGGTGTGCACCCGGCGCTTGGCCAAGCGCACGTGGTCGCTGCGCCGCGGCGGACTCGCCCACGTCGCCGCTCACCTCGGCCTCGTGCTCAATCACCACCAAGCGTTGAGCGACGCCCGCGCCTGCGCCCAAATCGTACTGCACGCCAGTCCGCACGGTGAACCGCTCGACGGTGCGCATGGCTAGTGTTGCGTCAAGATTGATTTCGTGATTTCAAGCCCCCCGGTCGCAGCCCGTGGGACCCAGGCGTTGGCGAGGTCGACCCACGGGCCGCGGCCGGTGGGCTTTGGATAAGGGGTGACAAAACTAGGCGAGTGCAGGGCTTGCGCCCTCGGCTCACCTGTTTCGTCAACACGTCACGGCATTTCGGCGAAGCCGTGGCTTGCCGAAACTGCCGTTCGACAGTTTGGAGATGCTCGGTACAAAGGACCGCACGTTGCGCGCGGCGCACCAGTTTGCCAGCATGACGCCGCATCCGTGCGTACACGAGTAGTTTCGGGCTCCATCCAAAGTGCCAATGTATCGACTGCTTGGGTTGCCGAGGTTGAATCGAGAGCGGGCCGGCGAGGTGATGGCGCGTCTCGAACGAGTCACCGACGAGTCGAAGCCGTTGTGGGGCTCGTTCGCCCCCGGGGCGATGATCAACCACCTGCGGCGGGCGCTGGCCGCCTCCGGCGGGGTGACACAGTTCGAGGACATGAGTACCTGGTATTTGCGCAATGTGATGCGCCACCGCGTGCTCATGGGGCTCAAGCGGATCCCGCGCAACAAAATCAAGCTGCCCGCGCACTTTCTGGATTTGCGCGCCCGCCCCGTCGCCAAGGAGCGCGGCCGCTTCGAGATACAACTCAACGACTTTCTCGACTCGCTCGACGTCGCGCCGCAACGCAAGGCGATGCATCCCTACTTCGGCGAGCTGACCATGCTCGAATGGGCCCGCTGGCACTGGCTACACTTCGACCACCACCTGCGTCAGTTCGGTGTATAGGCACCCTGACTCGATCGTCACGCGTGGTGTCGGCTCGTCGACGGGCATGAAGTGTTGACGAAAAGGCGAGCGGATCGGCCTTTCGCCGGGGGGAAGCGGGTGGTAGGGTACCGCGGTTCCCGGTGTTGAGAGTAGGGAAAGAAATGGCTTTGCCTCGTTGAGGCGAGTGTGCCCTGTGCGGGATGGAATCACGATGACCGACTCGACGACCACGACCCCTTCCTCCAGGCAGCCCGACGACGCCACCGCCGTGTATCGGACGCGCCCGCAGGGGGGCAAGGATCTCGGCACCTCGACGATCACAATGAGCATCGGCCCGCAGCACCCGGCGACCCACGGGACGCTGCGCCAGATTGTCGAGCTTGACGGCGAAATCGTCGTTTCGAACGACCAGGAACTCGGCTACCTCAACACCGGTTTCGAAAAGCTGGCCGAGCACATGACCTTCAATCAGTTCGTCACGGTCACCGACCGGATGAACTACTTGAGCCCGCTGTGCAACAACATCGGCTTCGTGATGGCGATCGAGGAAGCCCTCGGCATCGAGATCACCGAACGCTGCAAGTGGGCGCGCGTCGCGTTGTGCGAGTTGGCGCGGATTGCCGATCATATTGCTTGCGTCGGCTTGCAGGCGATGGACCTCGGCGCCTTCAGCGTGATGCTTTGGGGGTGGATTCAGCGCGAGCGTGTTTACGAGGTGCTCGAGGCGACGACCGGCATTCGGCTTACCAACGGCTTCGCCCGCGTCG
>SKZP01000635.1 GCA_007127275.1 Planctomycetota bacterium | reverse complement strand
CGACTCGCAAGGCAACGACGTGACGCCAAGCGGCGGCCTCATGGGCTTCTGGCTTGGCATGGGAGGTGCGGGCGACGACGGCACGCCGCAACTGATGCTCGAGGGTCTTGCTGCTGGGCGCTACACCGTCGAACTCGAGCACCGCAGCGGGGCAGAGAGCGCAACCCAACCAGTCGAGGTCACCGTCGGCGAAGTCACCGACGCGCGCATCCGCCTCGAATAGCCGGTAAACCGCCCGTCGTAGGCGAAGTGCGCACGGGCGCGCGAGGGCGCCCCCCGAGGCAAAGTCGCTGGCGAGTGGGGAGGGCAAGCTCCCCGAGGCGTTGTTGCGTCGCGCCGTGCGTTGCCTCCCACGGGGTTTCGCTCCCAGTTGTGCAGCCCAGGTGCAATGGTCGGACAGCCTACGTCGTATCCGCGTGCCCGAGAGCCGAAGCGGGGATTGGATTGACGTGTCGCGTGTGCGCGCGTACACCGAACTCGCGCGTCAGCCACGGGCAACCGGCGACGCTGCCCGGTAGTCAATCTCGCGCCCCCGCCAGGTTGTGCAATGTCCGTCCGCGTTCGGTTCTCTTGCTCGACTCGTTGGCTCGCTTTGACGGCGCTGCTCTCGGCGTTCGCCTTGTGGGCGAACGCGGGGAGCTACACGGCCGCGCAGGATGAGCGTGGTCAAGGGGTGGAGTTTCCGTTCCGGGACGAGGACGGCACGCTTCGGTGGGTCGCCAGTGCCGACGAGGTACAGGCCGACGCGCAAACCTTGTTTTCCCTCGACCGGCGCCGGCGGCTGCTCGCGTACCATTTTCGAACCGCCCGGAACCGAGCGCCGGACGACGACGGTGTTTCGCGCGGCGTGAATTTCGTCATGCCGTTCGAGGACGAGCACGCGGGCCGAGCGGGGCGCTTCGAACCGGGGCGGCGACTCGCCCGTCTCGACGCGTCGGCGGCGGTATTCTTTCCGGCGTTGCGCCTCCTGCAACTCGACGACGTTCACCTGCGCCTCGCGCTCGACGCGCCAAACGGCGAAGACCGGACCGGCCCCCGTGACCGCGGCAGCGACGAACGTGGCAATGATGACCAGCGCGCCGAGCTGACCACGTCGCGGCTTTACGTTGGCTTCGAGCCGGCGCGTTTGCGTGGAACGGAGTGGCACGTTGAGGATGAGCCGGGCAGCGAGCTCGGGGCGCGAATCTTCACGTCCGCGTGGGTGTCGCTGAAGATTCCGCAACAAAACTTGTTGATCCGCGAAGCGCGCGGGCTCGACCTGCGAGAGGGGGATCCGCACGGGCGGGTGCGCTTCGCCGGTCGCCTGCGCGGCGTGATGGCGGAGGCGAACTGGCTCGACCTCGCCGCCGACCCAAGGGAGAGCGAACGGCGCGGCTCGCCGTCGGCGTGGCTGAACGAGGCGGGGACGACGCCGGGCGTCGTGCAGTTTCATTGTGAAGGGACCTGCGAGATTCAGCTCGGGCCGCGCTTTCGCGAAGCGCCGCAGCAAGTCACCATGCGTCGCGGCGTGATGCTGCGCCAAGCCGTTGAGGGGCGTGAGCTTGTCTGCGACCGGCTGTTTCTGGATCTCTCCGGTGCACCGGAGGCCGAGCGCGAGCACGACGAGCACCGCGAGCCCGACGGCAACGACGACAACGACGCTCGCCCCCCCGGCCGTTCCGCCGAGGGGGAGTCACAGCCACGGACGCCGCTTCGCGAGGTGCTTGCCGAGGAGAACGTTCGCCTCGAAGTCGCCGGTTCCATGCGGGCGCGCGGCAGTCGCTTCGCGTTCCGCTTCGAGCACGGCACGGACGGTACGCTCCGTCAGATCGGCACACTGGACGGGGTGGAGACGATCCGCCTGATTACCGAAGAGCGTGACCCCGTGTCGGCGACCGGATTCGACGACGAGGTGCCGGTGGTGCGCACGCTGATTGACGGCTTTGCCGAAGGACGCGTCGAGTATGAGCGCGAGGTCTTCCACGAGCCGCGTCGCGACGAGGCTGGGCTGCAAGGGCGGGAGCGCTGGACGTTGCATCAGTTTGCGCGACTCGAACGCTGGGTTGCTTTGGGGGGCGAGGACGTGGTGCCGGGCTCGGAGGAGCCGTTCGTGCCCGACTTCGGAGCACCGCGCCGCGAACGCGACACGCGCCCCGCGGGGCCGCCGCGCCGGGACGACGAGGAGCAGCAGCAAGAGGAGCGCCACACGCAACCGCAGCGGCACGTGCGTGACGGCTACCGGCTCGTCAATGCCATCAACGGCTCCGGGGTGCGTCGCTTCGGTGCCGGCGACGAAGAGCGCCGAGCGCCCGGCGGCGAGCTTATTGGCCCGCGCATTGACGCGGAGCGTCGCGGAAAGATTGACATCCGCTTTCGCCTCGTCGAGCCACGCCGGGGGGCGAGTCCGTCTCGCGCGGCAGGGGATGCCTCCTCCGAGCCGCGGCGCGAGTTCGACGTAGCGGTGGTGGACAATCCGGGCGCACGGCCCATTGTGGAGATTTATCAGGACGGGCCCTACGGGATGCGCTTCTTTGCCGACCGGCTCGAACTCGAACGTGACGTCGAGGCCGCGACGGAGCTTGAGATCATTACCGCCGTCTTCCGCGCCGAGCGCCCGCAAATTACCTGGATTTCGCCGGAAGACCGCTTCGGGCTCTGGCCGGTGAAAACGCCGGAGGGAGCGGTCTACCGCTACTCGCTCGGCGGGCGGGATACGCTTCGGTTTGAAGAGCGGCGACACGCCGAGGCGTCCGTACCGTTGAGCCGCCGGGTGCGGGCGCCGGGCCGGGTCGCCCTGCGCAAAGCCCCCTTTCAGGGCTTTGGAACCTACGACGAACGGCGAATGATCGAGTGGGATTGCCGCGACCTCGAACTGGACTTCGACAGCCGCTTGGGAGCGGGCCTCGAACTCAACGCCATACGAGCGCAAGCGCTGAAAAACGAGCCGATGCGGCTCAAGATGGGCCTCGACGAGTTGCACGGCGCGGCACTCGACTACCGGCGCGAACCCGCCGGGCCGAATCAGTGGCACGAGGAGCTGCACCTTACGGGGCCGGTGACTCTCGACCTGCGGGACCCGCGTAGCACGACGCTGTTGCCCGTGCGTGGCGCGTCCGACGAGCCGTTGACGCCCGCACTCAAACGCATCGAGGCCGAGGAGCGAGTCTGGATTCGAACAAAGCACGAACGTCGGCCGGATGCCGGCACCGACGAAGACGAGCGGCTGCCACGGCGACGCGAAGTCGAACTCGTCGGGCCGTTTCATGTGCAGGCGTTCGCCGACGACCCGCAACGGCTGCTGGCGGACGTAAGGCCGCGCCTTTTGTTGAGCATGGCAGGGGAGTATCTCGACGTGGAAATGGTCGACGCCGACGCCGACGGCGCCGAGCCGGGGCGAGTTGCGCACGTCCGCACAGCGCTCGCCGCCGGCGACATTGAGCTTGACTACCGCAGCCGCGGGTTGTGGCTTGCCGGCCAGCGCGTCGACTACCGCGACGGCTCCACGGACAGCGCCCCTACATCCGCCGACGACGTGCAGAGCCACCGCTCTCGCCTGCGGCTGATTGGCGCGCCGCAATTGCGCCTCACGCCGACCGGCGCCGACGCTCCCCAGGGTGTCTTCCGCGTCGAGTTTCCCGAGACACAACGCGCCGCCGAACGTGCCCAGCAGCGGATTGAGTTGCTCGGCGAGCCGTGGCGCGTGCACGTGTTGCCGCGCGGTACACTGACGTGGCGGCCGGTCGACGCCGAGGAGACGGAGACGGTGCGGCTAACGGCCAATCACAT
>SKZP01000631.1 GCA_007127275.1 Planctomycetota bacterium | reverse complement strand
CCGTGGGCTTGACCTTACGGACTCCGTTTGACGGAGGGAAGTTGCGCTGGCGATGACGGGGTCGCGAGCGGTACAACGTGAGCGCATTTCGGATCGGTGCCCGTGCGGTATGCGTATGTGCGTGCCCTGGCGGGATGGCAAGCTGGGGCGAATCGGGCCCGCCCACACGTTAAGAACTTTGGCATGGCGCATTTGATTGTTCAGGCGGACGGCAAGACCGTGTATCACAAACTCGTCGACCCTGTGACCACCATTGGGCGGGCGGCGGAGTGCACCATCCGTCTGAATGATCAGAAGGCAAGCCGGACCCACTGCCGCGTCGAGGAGTGCGACCGCGGCTACAAACTGATTGATTTGGGCAGCGCCAACGGCACGCTGATCAATGGCGAGCCGGTGGATCATCGGATTTTGCGCGCCGGTGACGTGATCGAGATCGGTGCGGTGGTGATGACCTACGAGGTCGAGACGAAGGACGTGCTGCGCATCCGGCGGCTGAGCAAGCGCCACCGCAGCCACCGGGCGCGCTCGACGCGGCTTCGTGGCACACGGCGCCTTTCCCGCGAGGCGGAGCAAAACGGCGGACGCGCCGAGGCGAGTGCCGCGCCGCCCGAGGCGCCGGCTGCGGGGGCCGACCCCGACGAGACGCAGGAGGTGGCCGAGGCGTCGCTCTTGCCCCCCTTGACGTCGGCCTCTTCGCCCGCCGCCGAGTTGGATCAGGTGGACCCGGCCAACCGCGCCGAGCTCGCCATGGCGGTGCGCCGGCTGCTCAATGACTTGATTGAGCGCCACGGCGAGGACGGTCTCGTCGAGATGGAAAAAATCCAGAGCGACTACCTTTCCGACGAAAGTGCCGTCGAGCCGCGCGTGCAGCATCTGATCGAGGACCGAGACATGATGGCGAGCGTGCTGGAGATCAGCCGCGCCATCAACAGCAACCTGCACTTCGAAAAGCTGCTCGACCAGATCATCGACGAGACCATTGAGTTCACGAGTGCCGAGCGCGGCTTCGTCATCTTGCTGGATGAGGAGGAGGACGAGACGGAGGCGCACGAGGAATACACCACCGCTACGGTCGTCGCCGCGCGCAGTTTTGGCAAGGAAACCATCAGCAACCCGGACGAAAAGTTTTCGAAGGTGATTGTGCGCGAAGTAATCGAGAACGGCCGGCCGTTGCTTTCCACGAACGCACACGAGGAGGGGCGCTTTCACGAGAGCGAGAGTGTGGTCACGCAGCGGCTGTTGAGCGTGTTGTGTGTGCCGCTGCGCAGCCGCGAGCGCATCATTGGGGTGCTCTACATCGACAACCGCTTCGAGACGGGCGTGTTCACCGAGCGCGACCTGTTGTGGCTCGACTCCGTCGCCGACCTGGCCGGGGTGGCCATTGAAAACGCCCGCCAGGCGCGCCACCTCGAGGATGCGCTGACCGAGGTGCGGGCGAAGGCGCGGCAGATCGAGGAGCTCAACGCGCTGCTGGAGCAACGCCTCGAAAATCGCGAGGCGGAGCTTGCCGAGGCAAAGGCGCAGTTGGTGCGCCGCGCCGAGGGCCGTGAGGAGCCGCGCACCGTTGACGGGTACCGGCCGCGTTTTGAGTACCCGCAAATCGTCGGTAGCTCGCCGGCCATGCGACCGGTGTTTCAGTGGCTCGACAAGGCGGCGGTCAACGACAGCATCCGTGTGCTGATTGAAGGGGAGAACGGCACCGGCAAGGAACTCGCCGCCCGGGCGCTTCACGAGCACAGCCCGCGCAAGGACGGACCCTTCGTCGCGGAGAATTGTGGCGCCGTGCCAGAGACGCTGTTCGAGTCCATCTTTTTCGGCTACGCCAAAGGGGCATTTACCGGCGCGACGAAGGACACGGCGGGGCTGTTCGAGCAGGCCAACGGCGGCACGCTGTTCCTCGACGAAGTCGGCGAGATTCCCTCGGAGCAGCAGGCTGCCCTGTTGCGCGTGCTGGAGACGGGGCAGGTGCGGCGCATCGGCGACTCCAAGGAGCGCGACGTGGACGTGCGCATCATTTCGGCGACGAACCGCGACCTCGAGCAGATGGTCAACGAAAAGCAGTTCCGCGAGGACTTGTACTACCGCCTGAACGGCATTGCCTTTCACCTGCCGGCATTGCGCGAGCGCCGCGAGGACATCCGGCCCCTGGCGGAGAACTTCTTTGCCGAGGCGTTCGAGGAGTTCAAGACGGCTCCGAAGCCGGTCGACGACGACGTCTACGACTTGTTGTGCAACTTCGACTGGCCGGGCAACGTGCGGCAATTGCGCAACACGTGCCGCAACGTGGTGATGTTCGGCTCGGACCAAGCGAAGCTAACGCTGGAGTGCGTGCCGCCTGAGTTGCGCGAGCAAGCCGCCGCCGGCGCAAGTGGCCGACAGGGTGGTGGCGCACACGGCGGCAAGGGCACAGACGGCCTGCCGGAGGTGCCGCCGGGTACGCCATTGAAGCAAGCGGTGAAGATGGTCTCCGAGGCGCTGGAGGCGCGCATGATCGAGCAGGTCTTTCGCGAGTGCAACTGGGTGAAGAAAGACGCCGCCGAGCGCCTGGGCATCAGCCGGCCGACACTCGACGCCAAGCTCGAGGCCTACGGCATCAAAGCCGAAAAGTCATAAGGAGCGCTCCACCGAAGCGGAGCGCTTGAATCAGTGCCTGCCTTTCTGCCCGAGCAAGCGGTCGTTTCACTCGCGCCTGCTTTTGCATGGGTACGTTGTCTGCTCGCTTGCTACAACGTGCAATCACGCAAGATGGGTGCAGCCTTCAAGGGTGGCCGAGGGGTGCCCAGGACGGCAGGGCGGCCCTCGCGGTACCCCACGCTCGCTTCGACAAAAAATCGTGGTGGGGCCTCGGTGGCGTACCCTCGTCTTTGACGGCGTGGTAAACTTGGTCGTCATTCCGAACGACGCGGCGGCACAGCGGGTCGGCGACTCGTCCGGGACCCTCGGCGAGGGCGGAGGGGACAGCGCCTTGGCACAGGCGCGCACGTCTCGCACCGTTTCGCGCCGTTCTCGTTTCCGCGGGCGAGTGCATCCGCTTTGCTTGCCGGCAGCGCAAAGGATCCTACAGGCGGAACCTGGCGAAAGCACCATGAATACCCCAGCTACCAGCCAACGCCGCCGTGTCGCCTTCGCAGGGACCGGCAGCTACACCCCCGAACGCGTGGTCGACAATCATTGGTTCACCCAGTACGTCGACACCTCCGACGAATGGATTGTGCAACGCACCGGCATCAAGCACCGACGCTTCGCACGTGAGGACGAATACACGAGTGACATGGCCGTCGCCGCGGCGCATCGCGCCCTCGACGAAGCCGGCTGGCAGGCCGAAGAGCTTGACTTCGTCCTCGTCGGCACCTCCACGCCGGACAATATGTTGCCCAACACGGCGCAGTACGTGCACGAGCAACTCGGCTGCCGGACCAGTTGCGGGGCGACCGACGTGGTCAACGCCTGCTCGAGCTACACCTACGCGCTGACCATGGCGGTGAGCCTGTTGCGCTCGGGGCAGATCGACAAGGGGCTTGTCGTTGGCGCGGACAAGCTCTCGGCAATCACCAACTTTCGCGACCGAACGAACTGCATTCTTTTCGGCGACGCCGCGGGGGCGACCTGTCTTGCGCCGGCACCCGAGGACAGCGCCTCCGACGTGCTTGTCTGCCGCTACGGCACCGCCTTCGACTACGAGTCGTTGCACGTCGCCGCCGGCGGATCCCGGCGCCCGGCGAGCCACGAAACCGTCGAACGGGGGGAGCACTACATCCACATGCACGG
>SKZP01000665.1 GCA_007127275.1 Planctomycetota bacterium | reverse complement strand
AGTCCGGGGCTTCCCTTCATGTAGTACTCGTCGCGTAGCTGCAGCACGGGACCGGAGAGGACGTAGTAGTCCCAGCGCACCGAGCCGCGACTCCAAAGCTCGAGAGATTCGTTTTCAATGCTCGAGATGGCGCCGCCAACCTCGGGCCGCGAGAGCACGAGTTCTTCGGACCCTTTCAGTTGGAACGTGCCCGCTTCGCGCACGGCGTAGTTGTACTCGTGGACCAATTGGTACTCCTTGGAGGCCTCGTCGAGCGTCAGCGTGCGGCTGGGCATATCCCCCTCGGCGGGGGCGGTAAAGGTGCCGTGCAGCCCCGTGCCGCTTTGCTGGGTGTAGACGGTGCCGTCGAGCACAATCGTGCCCATGGTGGCGTCGTAGGTGTTGTCGCGGTTGTGCTGCATGCGGATCAGCACGCCGTTGCCGCCGTCGTCGTGCAAGTCCAGGACGTCGCTGGGCTCGCTGGCGGAGGGCGGAACGTCGCGCCACTGGCCAACGAGACGCTCGTCGAGCGCCTCCGGTTCTTCGCGGTCAATGCCGCATTGGGGCTCCGAGCCCATCAGCACCGCACCGAAGAAGGCCACCGCCAGGGTTGCAAGGCGAAACGAACGAAGTGAGGGAAGTGCGCGTTCGGTCTTCATGGCTCGTAGGTCGGCAGGGGGTGAGGGAGAGTAGATTTGCGCAGAAAACGGAAGAATTCGTCGTGTCTCCCAGCCGTGGTCGCATTTTTTCGTTGTAACAGTGTAGACTATTCCGTAGGGGGACAGGCAAGCCCAAAATTGGAGATGTTCCGGCGCCGTCGGCCGCGGGAACGTGCCTCCGTGTTCGACCGGCGCGTGGTCAGTCGCAGGAGATTGTGAAAGGACGTGATTGTGCATCTTGCTCGGTTTGTCTGCGGTGTTGCGTGGGTCCTCGCTGTCGCAGCGTTCGCCGGCGGCTGCTCGAGTTCGAACGGGTCGGAGCCGGTTGAAACGGGGCCTGGACCGGAGTCGCCGGCCAGCGGGCCCGATGTGACAAAAGAGGCGACGATTCCCGACGCGGAAGAGTCGCCGCCGACCTCGGACGCCCCCCAAGGGGACGAGCGTCCGGTTTGGCACGAGATGTTGCCGGAACATGCCACGCACTTGCCGTACTTCCCCGCGGCGCCGCGGCAGGAAACGGAGGCGGAAGGCGAAGACGGCACGAGCCAAGCCGAGCCGCAGCAGAAACCGCGAGCCGAGGACTCGACCGACGAGGACTCGTCAACCGACGAGGCGGACACGGCCGCGGTCGCCGAGCCGGATCCAGGTTCGCAGGCGGGGGAGGCGTCCCCCACGCAACACACGCCGAGGTGGCAACCGGATGACGAGGTCAACCCCGCTGTGGCGACCGTGGACGGAGTAACGCTCACCGCCGCCGACTTCGTCGACCGCCTGTTTCATATGCACCACGACTGGTACCTGCACTTCATGCGGGAGCTCTACGTCGACCGCGTCGCACGCCTCGAAGCCGAACGCGAAGGGATTGAGTTCAGTGAGGCGCAGGTGGAACGAGGTTTTCAACGTCTCGTCGCATACTACCGGGAACGGGCCCGCCGGATGGGGCAGTCGTGGCGTTTGCACTGGCAGGAGCTTGGCTACGCCTCGGAGGAGGCCTACCTCGAGCACATCCGCCGCTACGTGCACCGGCTGATGCTGCTGGACCGCCTGATTGTGCTGATGGATCTGCGGCTGACCAAGGTGGACTTCTCGCAAATCACCATCCCCGACAAAGTCGACCGCTGGACCCCAGATCCCGAAGAGAAGGCGAAGGAACTGGTCGAGGACCTGCGCGCTGGCGAGGTGGAGTGGAACACCGCGGTGCGACGGCAAAGTGCCGACTGGCAAACGTCGAGCGAAGGGGGCCGGCAAGGCGTGACGCCGCGCGGCTTTCTCGGCGTCCCGGAGATGGACGAGTTTTTGTTCAATCACGAGCCGGGGGAGATTTCCGAGCCGATCTACCACCCGCTGGGCCAGTGGCGAATCTTGAAAATCAACGCGGTGCATCACGGCCAAAAAGATATGACCTACGCCGAGGCACGGGAGGAGATTGAAGCCAACTTCGCGGATGCGCTGCCGGGCACGGTGCGCGGCAAGGATACGTTCGTGTGGCTCGAAGAGGTGTTGCGCGAGGGGCACTACGACGTGCACACCTTTTCGCCGCTCGCGCCCGAGGGGAAGCCGTGGGTGGCAACCATTGACGGCGAGGCGGTGACGGCGCGCGACTTGTTGCGTCACGCCTCGCAGACGAAACCGGACTGGACGCAGCAGGTCATCACCGAAGTGATTGTGTTTCACGTTGCAAGCACCGAGGCGGAACGGGAAGGGATTCAACTCGACCCGGCCGAGGTGCGCCGCGGGGCACGCCAAACCCTCGAGCACCTCAAGACGTCGACCGAAGAGCGCGGGCAGGACTTCCAGCTGATCTGGCAGCGGCGCGGCTACGAGAGCGAGGCGGCCTTCCGCCGCTCGGTGATTAAGCCGCGGGTGCGCGAGTCGATGAAACTCGAACGGCTGGTCTTTCTGCATGACCGTCGCATGGAACGGCGCGAAGTCTGGCACGTGCTGACGCAGGCGCAAGGTCTCGCGCAACGCGCCTACGAACGCATCACAAGCGGCAGCTACAGTTTCGAAGAAGCGGCGCGGCGCTTTTCGCAGCACCGGCCGACGAAGGAAGAGGGCGGCCGGATCGGCGTCGTCCCGGAAGATCTCTTCGGACCCGACTTCTCCGACGTCGCCTTCGCGCTCGAACCGGGGGAGGTCAGCGAACCGGTACAAACCGACAACGGCTGGCACGTGATCAAGGTGACGGACGTGCTCGAGGCGCGCCCCGAGCTTACGTGGCGCGAGGCCAGGCGCGACATCGAGGCGGCGATTGCCGAGATTCCGGGCATTCCCGGGGGACGCGTGCCCGTCTCGGACACCTACCGCTGGATTGCCGCCGTGCAGGGAGAAGGCGGCTACGAGATTCTCGTCCACGTGCTACTCGGCCACCAGGCCGCGGCTGCGGAGTGGTATGAAGAGCGGGCCGAACAGGACGCTTCGTCCGAGGAGGAGTAGAGCCGCATGCGCCGACGCGCACGCCGAAGGCGAACCGGGGACGCACGCCGTCCGGCGCACAGCGCCCCGTTGCACGAGTTCCCGCGCGGATTGCCCGCCTCGGGGCATTCGTTTCTCGCCGACTGTCGCGAAACCGGGGCGGCATTCGGGCGCCATTCTACGGCCGGGCTTGCAGGGCTGCTTCTCGTCGCCTCGCTGCTGCTCGGCGGCTGCGGCTCGGCGTGGGAGCGTGACGACGCGCCGCCACCGGGGGATCCGACGCCGCCGCCGACGTGGGTCGAGCACGGCGTGCATCCGGAGTATCAGGCCCCGCGGTACATTGTCGCCCTGGGCGCGTCGAACGTCTCGCCGCGCCAAGCGCATCAGCGGGCCCAAACCCAGGCACGTCAGATGCTGCGTGAAGAAGTGCGCGACGCCGTGGCCCACCACCTCGGAGCCGTGGAAGCGGCCGCCAACGCCAACGCCAACGCCAACGCCAACAAAAACACGAACAAGGAGCGCTCAGGTGCAGAAAATGGCGACGCCGCGCCGGGCCATTTGTCGGACGAGCCGGCCACGGTGGCAACGGGTGACGGCGAAGCTGCGAACGAAACTTCGGCGGAGCATTCTGCAAGCTCGGCTCACGCCACGCCGAACACCGCAGAGGAGGCGGCTTCTCTCGACGCCGTGGAAGGCGTGACGGAGTTGTTGCTTGCCACGCTT
>SKZP01000519.1 GCA_007127275.1 Planctomycetota bacterium | reverse complement strand
CTTCGCCCGTGGGTCGGAGCCTGCTTGCGCCCCCGACCCACGGGCGAAGCCCGTGGGCTTGGATATACGACGGTTCCACCACCTAGAGATGCACGGATGCACCTCGAGTTACTTGACGTGCAGCTTCCGACTCGGGCGGCTGGGCTGGCTCAGCCGGCGCAACAGCGTCGTTGATGTGGCGACTACGCGTCGTTGAACTGCCACGCTGCCGCCAGAGCGCTACGCAGCGCCGCCTGCGAATCCGGCACCTGCCACTTCTCGACGGGTACCGTGCGTGCCACGTGGCTTGCGGTGGCGAATGCGGTGTGTCGAGCCGACGGCGTGCCAAGTTCGGCGAACGTGTGGCGCAGCACCTCCGTAAACGCTGCAGGGCCGCGGAGCGTTTTGCGCTCAATCCGCGCGCCACCAGCGTGGCGCTGCGACGCGGCAACCAGCGCGACGTTTCGCACCTCAAGCGTCTCCGCTCGGGACACCGCGGGCAGCGGCACCACCGGCTGCGCCTCTTCTACGGCGGCGTCGCGAAGCACGGCGGCAACGTCCGCGCACCACGTACGCAGCGTCGCCTCCCCGTTGCGAGCGATGCGCGGCACGTCGACTGCGTGCGTCGACACATACAGCGGCACCAGGTCGTCGGCGAGCGCCGTGCCCACCTCTGCCGCCGCGGCTTCTGTGGCAAGTGTCGACTTGCCGGCACCACTTGCACCGAGCCAAACAACGGCGGTGCCGGTTTGCGTTACGGCGAGCGCGGAGCCGTGTAGCAAGTAGTGTCCGTAGTGCGTCGCCATATGCGGCAGCAGCAAGCGCAGCGCGTATGTGAGGTCACAACCGGGCGCACTCGCCTGCGCATTGCTGTCCCCTTGTGCGCGTGCCACGGTTTGCGCCGCCGGCCACCAGCGCAGGCGGGGGGTGCCGTGCACGAGAAGCGTAACGCGCTGCGTCGCCGGGTCCGTCTCCAGCGCGACGTGCGCCGCCGGATGGACGCGACTCGGTCGCTCGTGGGGCGGCGGCTCCGCGGACAAGGTTGCCGCAAGTGCTCGTGCGTCGGCGGCAATACGACTTGCCTCCGCTCCGGTTTGCGCGGCCAGTTCCGCGGCGACCGCGTCGAAGGCTTCGCCGGTAAGCAGCGCCGTGACGAGCCGGCAGGCGGTCGGGTTCAGTTGCTGCAAGGCTCCCGTGTCGCCGTCGAGCAACACGCCGCCGGCCTCGCCGAACGTTGCAAGCCGGTAGCGTTTCGCAAGCAGTGAAACGTCGAAGTCCATTAGTCGCCGAGGATGCGGTGGTCGTCGCCGACGTCAATGCCTTGCAGGCGCATCTTCAGCGCTTCCGCGTTCGGCGCGTGCGCGAACGCCACCTTCTTTGAGACAAGCCCCGAGTTGACGAGCTTCACCAGGCCCTGCGTGAAATCCTGCATGCCGGTGTCGTCGCCGCCGCGGATTGCGTCGCCAATTTTTTTGTCTTCCCCTTCGCGGATCAGCTTCTGGATGGTCGGTGTGGCAATCATGATCTCGCACAGCGGCACGCGGTCCACCCCTTGCTTGATCGAGGGCAGCAGCTTTTGCGCGACAATGGCCCGCAGGTTGAACGCAAGGCTGTGGCGCACGAGGGACTCGCGGTCGGGGGGAAACATATCCAAAATGCGCCCGAACGTTTGCGCCACGGTCGAGCTGTGCAACGTGCCGAAAACGAGGTGACCGGTTTCCGCCGCGGTCAGTCCCGTCTCGAAGGTCTCCGGGTCGCGCATCTCGCCGACGAGGATCACGTCGGGGTCCTGGCGCACGACGTACCTGAGGGCGGTGCGGAAGTCCTTGACGTCAATGCCGACCTCGCGCTGATTGATGAACGACTTTTTGTCGCGGTAGAGGTATTCAATCGGATCCTCGACCGTGACAATGTGACTGCGGCGCGTCGCGTTGATGAAGTCAATTAGTGCCGCGAGCGTCGTCGACTTGCCCGAGCCGGTGATTCCGCAGACGAGCGCAAGCCCCTGCTGATTCGCAGCAATCTTCTCGAAAACCTGGGGCAGGTTCGCCGACTTGAAGTTCGGCACGTCGGTATTGACGCGCCGGGCGGCCATGGAGATGGCGCCGCGCTGCATGAACAGGTTGACTCGAAAACGCCCGACCTGCGGCACGCTGTAGGCGAAGTCGAGGTCCTGATCCTGCTGGAACTGGCGCTTTTGCTCGTCGTCGAGCACGGCAAGGACCATGCGGCGAACGTCGGCGGCCGTGAGCGGCTCCGTCTCCACCTCGCGGATGGCGCCGGCGACGCGCAGCATGGGTTTGCTGCCGACCTTCAAGTGCAGGTCGGAGGCATTCACCTTCGGCATCATCGCAAAGAGGCGGTCAAGTTCGCGCGCGCTGGTCTCGGGCATGGGACTACGCAGGCAGCAGGGGCGAGGCCTAGTATTTTGTGCGAAGCGTCCAGTGTAGTGGCTGGACCTGCGCACGCCAAGCGCGACGTGCAATACGCGTGCAGCCTACAGGACTGGAACAGGGGTGGATGCAAGCCCGTGGGCCCGTGGCGGACGCCGAGATGCGTGCGCTTTGCGGGATTCGACCAACGGGCGACGTCCGTGGACGTGGCAGCGTCACGTCAACAACATGGAGATGCACCGTTGCGGTTACTTGAAGGTGGCGAGGTGGCGGCGCGCGGCGGCGAGATCCCTCGCAGAGGTGTTGTGCTCTTGCTCGAGCTTGTCGTAGAGCGCGGCAAGTTGGGCCGGCGGGCCGGTCGGCGCGGCGAGTTCGTTGAGGATCCAGTGATGGTCGCGGGCAAAGGCGGTCTCGTACTGGCGCAAGGTGCTTAGGAAGCTCGCGAGTTGCAGCCAGTAGCCAAGGAAAGCTTCGTTGGCGAGCCACTTGTTGCCGTCCGCTTCCTGCGTGCGGGTAAGCAGGTCGCGCAGCAGCAAGTAGAGGTTGGCCCACAACAACGAGCGGCGCTCTCCCGACCACGGATTGGCCGAGGCACGCACATTCGGCGTGGGCACGTCGGCGGCAATGGACGGGGTGAGCGACATGCGACTCGAGGAGAGCAACAGCCGGAACACCGCCTGCGCAATGGTTGCATGCGGCGAGTAGAGCCGCTCTTCCTCGGCGAGTTGCGCTTGCATCGACATCACCTGCGAGCCGACGTCGCCGCCTTCGCTGGTGCCGCCGAGGCTCTCCAACGACGGGGCCGTGGCGGTGAGCACCGCGGTCAGCAATTGCACCAAGGCGGGTACGTTGCCATGCGCAATCAGGCCGTCGCCGTACTCGGCAAGCCGGTCGACCGCAGCACCTGCCTGGTTCGCCCAGCCCATTGCCAGGATGCCGAGCGCTATCTGGCCCATGTGGCCCGACTGCAGCTTCGGCGCGACGCTGGCCACCGGCTCGAACGGCGAAAGGCACTGGAACGCGGCAAGCAGCCAATGCTCCTCAGCGGCACTTGGCGCGGTATGCAGCGGCAAGCGGTCGAACCAGCGGCGGAAGGTGTCGAAGGTCTTGCTTGTCGTCCCGCCAAGGTGGCCGAGCCAGATGTCCCAGACGCCGTTGACGCCCAGGTTCAGTGGCTGCACGGAAAGGGGACTGCCCTGGACGAGCAGGGGCAGCCCGCCCTCCTTGGGGACTGCGCCAGAGAGGATTACCTGGCGCTCGTGCACCGGTTGCGAGATGGGGTCGGTGCTGACCGCCCAGCGCAAGCGGTACGGCAGCGGCACCCAGTCGAAGATGGCGGCGACGCGCTCGGTGGTATCCGCGTGCAGCGAGACAACGCCGCGCTCGGCATGCATCAACACGCGCACG
>SKZP01000047.1 GCA_007127275.1 Planctomycetota bacterium | reverse complement strand
GCATAACCTCAAGGAAATCGACGTCGAGATTCCGAAGCGCACGCTGACCGTGCTTACCGGCGTCTCCGGCAGTGGCAAAACGTCGCTGGCGTTCGACACGCTGTTTGCCGAGGGGCAGCGGCGGTATGTGGAGAGCCTGTCGGCGTATGCGCGGCAGTTTCTCGGGCAGATGGACAAGCCGAAGTACGAGCAGATCCGCGGGCTGGCGCCGACCATCAGCATCGAGCAGAAGGCGGCGAGCAAGAATCCGCGCTCCACCGTCGGCACGATCACCGAGATTGCGGACTATCTGCGCGTGCTCTTTGCGCGAGTCGGCGTGCAGCACTGCCACCAATGCGGCAGCGTCGTCGGCCGCGGTGATGTGCCGTCGATGGTCGAGGAGATTTTAGCGCTCGGCGAGGGGGCGAAGCTGCTGCTGCTCGCGCCGCTTGTGGAGGACCGCAAGGGGGAGCACCGCGAGCTGTTTCAGGCGCTGCGCGGCGAGGGCTACATGCGCGTGCGCATTGACGGTGTCGTGCACGAACTCGCCGACGTGACCGGCTTGAGCAAGAACAAGAAGCACACCATTGAGGTCGTCGTCGACCGCCTCGTGGTGAAGCCGAACGACGCGGCGTTTCGCAAGCGGCTTACCGACTCCGTCGAGACGACACTCAAGCACGGCAAGGGCCGGATGATCGCGCATGTCGTCGACGGCAAGGACCACCTGTTCAGCCAGGAGCGCTCCTGCTGTGGCCATGCGTTTCCGCTGATGGAGCCGGCGTACTTCAGCTTCAACTCGCCGCGCGGGTTTTGCCCGACGTGCAACGGCCTCGGCGTGACGCTGCTGGCGGACGAGGCGAAGGTCGTGGCGCACCCGGCGAAGAGCCTCGCGAAGGGGGCAGTGCCGTTTCTGCGCGAGTGCTTCAACAACGGCGGCAAAATCATCGGCACGACGTGGACCTCGCTGTGCCTGCGGGCGATGCAGCGCGAGTGGGACCTCGACGTGAAGACGCCGTGGAACAAGCTGCCGAAGAAGCTGCGCGAGCGGCTGCTCTACGGGGACCCGAAAGGCAAGCACACGCTGACCATCCGCTTTCGCAGCGGCGACATGGAGCGCGACTGGGAGGGACTGCTTCCGATGCTCGGCCGCCGCTGGCGCGAGACGGAGAGCGAGAATGCGCGCGAATATTATGCGCGCTTCCTGAGCGAGCGGCCCTGCCCGGCATGCCACGGCACCCGGCTGCGGCCGGAGGCGGCGGCGGTGAAGGTCGGCGGTGCGAGCATCGTCGAGTTCGCCGAGTGGACCATCGGGCATGCCTACGAGTGGATGCGCGACCTCGCTCTCGAAGGCAACCAGGCGGTGATCGCCGCGGAGTTGCAAAAGGAGATCGGCAACCGCCTGCGCTTCCTCGTCGACGTCGGCCTCGAATACCTCACGCTCAACCGCCCGGGGCCCACACTCTCCGGCGGTGAGGCGCAACGCATCCGCCTGGCGAGCCAAGTCGGCAGCGAGCTCACCGGCGTGATCTACGTGCTCGACGAGCCGAGCATCGGCCTGCACCCGCGGGACTCCGCACGGTTGGTGCGCACGCTGAAACACCTACGCGACATCGGCAACACCGTCGTCGTCGTCGAGCACGACCTCGAAACCATCGAAGCGGCCGATCACATCCTCGACTTCGGCCCCGGCGCCGGCCACCTCGGCGGCAACATCGTCGTTGCCGGCACCCTCGCCACGGTCAAGCGCAGCAAAGACTCGCTCACCGGCCAGTACCTCGCCGGCAAGCGCCGCATCGAGCTACCAGCCGAGCGCCGTGACGGCAACAAGACACTGCGCATCCGCGGTGCCAACGAACACAACCTGCGCAACATCGACGTCGAGATCCCGCTCGGCACGCTCACCCTCGTCACCGGCGTCTCCGGCGCAGGAAAATCCACGCTGATCAACCAGATCCTCTTCCCCGCCGTGGCGAACCGCCTGCACGGCACCGACCACAACGTCGGCGCCCACGACAAGATCGAGGGCCTGCAACATCTAGACAAAGTCATCAACATCGACCAGCAGCCCATCGGCCGCACACCCCGCTCCAACCCAGCAACCTACACCAAAGCCTTCGACCCCATCCGCAGCTTTTTCGCCGAGCTGCCCGAGTCCCGCGTGCGCGGCTTCCAACCCGGCCGCTTCAGCTTCAACGTCAAAGGCGGCCGCTGCGAGGCCTGCGAAGGCCAAGGTGCGGTGCGCGTCGAGATGCATTTCTTAGCGGACGTCTTCGTGCCGTGCGAGGTCTGCAAGGGCCGCCGGTTCAATGAGCAAACGCTGGAGGTGACGTACAAGGGCCGCAACATCGCCGACGTGCTAGACATGACCGTAGCCGAGGCGCGCGAGTTGTTCGCCGATCACCCACCGATCGCCCGCATCCTCGACACGCTGCTAGACGTAGGCATGGGCTACGTAAAGCTAGGCCAATCCAGCACCACCCTCTCCGGCGGCGAGGCCCAGCGCATCAAGCTCTCCCGCGAGCTAGCCAAGCGCGACACCGGCCACACCCTCTACATCCTAGACGAACCGACGACCGGCCTGCACTTCGAGGACATCGCCAAACTCATCACCGTCCTGCAGCGCCTCGTCGACAGCGGCAACACCGTCATCGTCATCGAGCACAACCTCGACGTCATCAAGGTAGCCGACCACATCATCGACCTAGGCCCCGAAGGCGGCGCCGCCGGCGGCAACCTAGTCGCCACGGGCTCCCCGGAAGAGTTGGTCACCACCCACGCGAAAGCCACCCAAAACGGCCACCACCGCAGCCACACCGCCGAGTACCTACGCAGCATGCTCGCCGGCTAAACCACGCGGATTAGGTAGTAGGCTGTCACAATTGAATTCGTGGGTGGAACGTCGCGGGCAAAGCCGACGGCTCGCCCGTGGTCGGATCCTGTTTGCGCCCCCGACCCATGGGCGAAGCCCATGGGCTTGTTAGTCACCTGCACACCCACGGATTCAATCTTCACGGGCTCGTAGGTTGTAGCAACGGAATCAGCGAGCTGTGCGGCGACTTTGGCCTACCCGCGCCTCAGCTTGCCTTTTAGCCAGCGGCAGCTTTTGCGCAACGTCGGCAGGCCGACTTCGGTTACGGCGGCGATGCCGGTGGTCGTTTGGTCCTAGCCGGGGGACGTTTGCGGCTTAGTGCTTGGACGGCGCGGTTGCGGGTTGTCGTTGTTTGGTTGCGTGCCCTTCGAATTCGTCGCGCACGGCAGCGAGCGAAGATATAAGCTTCACAAGATCGGCGAGGTTTGCGAGACGGTGAGGCGTGTCCCTGGCGTGAGCGGGTCGAGAAAGTGCCGCGCTTCGAGTTCGCGGAGTTGGACACATGGCTCGCACGGCCATCGCTCGCTACATGGATTTGGGAAGGTATTCTGGAGTGAGCCCAACCTACGGCCTTACCCGCCGGTTCGGGACGGGACGTAGCCACAGATTCGGACACCTGGGAACGAAAGGGAAGCAATATGCAACTCGAGGTCACTGTCGGCGCGATGGAACAGCTCGAAGCGAACGTGCGCTCACATCGCATTGTGATGGACCAGCCTGCCGAGATGAACGGCGAGGATGCCGGGCCCACGCCGAGCGAGTTGTTCGTGGCGAGCCTCGCCGCGTGCACGGCGCACTACCTGCGGGTGGCGTGCCGCAAGCACGGCATTGACGCGGCGGGCACGCGCTTGAGCGCCACGGCGCAGATGAGCAGCGACGGGCCGAAGCGCATCGCAGGCGTCGAGATGGAGGTGCACATCCCGGCCGGTGTGC
>SKZP01000297.1 GCA_007127275.1 Planctomycetota bacterium | reverse complement strand
GGAAGATGAAGCTGTCGACCTCGGTGGAGCGCATCGTCGTACGGATCGTTTGGCCGCGCTCCGCCTCGAAGAGGTAGAAGTCGGCGTAGCGGCCCGTGCGCCGTTCGTAGCTTTCGTCGGTATGGGCGAGGTACCCCTCGTAGGTGCCCGGCTCGACGTGACGTTCCTCCGGTCCGCCGAGCAGGATCTCGATACGGTACCGTCCGCTCCTTCCGCGCTCGGCCGTCGTCGCAATCACCGAATAGACGCCGGCGCTATGGGTGAGGAAGTGCAGGTAGGACTCGCGCCCGTCGTTGCGCCGCTCGCCGGGGAAATAGGTGCCGTCCGGCTTCAGCAGGTAGACCTCCGGGGCGAAGTCGTCGGAGCTCATGCGGACCCGGACTTCTTGGCCCCGCTCGAACTGGAGATTGTAGTAGCTTGCGTAGTGATCGTGGTAGCGGCGGGACGACTCGTCGAGTTGGCCGGAAAACTCGCCCGGGTGGGTCATCTCCATGCGCACCATGGCATTGAGCCGGGCGCGGGTGGCGACACCGGAGGGGTTGTGCACGGCTACGTAGAGGCGCGTCCCCGGAGTCAGCGGCGGCTCGCTGTGTGCGTCGAGCACGAGCGTTTCGTCGCCGTCCTTGCTGCGCGAGGCCCAGGTGGCGTCCTGCAGCCGCACAATCGGCGCTTCCTCGCGCACGTAAAGGTCAATGTCGCTCTCCGCGTCGCGCAGCGTCAGGCGCACGCTCTCCGCCGCCGCCGGCACGTCGAGCGTGTATTGGACAATCCGGTTCGGATCCTCGGGGACGTTCACCGTCACCGGGCGGTTGGGTCGCAACGCTCCCATCATGTCGGACAACGCGGGGCCGTGACCGAGCCGCTGCACATACAGCGTCCCCGTGGCCGGCGCGTGCAGCACGTTGTCAATCATCAGGTAGTAGCGGCCGGTTTCCAGCTGGCGTTCGTCGCTTTTTCGCGAGAGGAACACGCTGTCGACGTCGCCGACGTTGTTCGACTTGAAGTCGGCCTGCTTGGGGCTTTCCATCGGTGCCCCGTGGCGCACGTACAGGTCGAGGTCACCGCCGAAGGAGACGAGCGCGAGGATCAGCACCTGATGCTTTTCACGCACGTCGACGTAGAACTGCTGGCGCCACGGGCCGCCGTCTTCGAACAGCAGCGGCATCTCGTCGCCGAGCACGGCGGCCGCCTCGTCCGCCTCCACCACGTCGGGCTCGACCTGCTCGAGTTCGATCGCCCGCACCGAGGTTTGCGGCTGGCCGTAGGCTTGCTGTGCGTATTCGAGCGCCTCGTCGTGCGTCACTTCGAGCACCCGCTCCCAGCTTGCCTCGCCACCGGGGGAGAGTTGCTCACGCAGCGACTGCAACATCGGCCGTGTCCAGACGGAGCCGCCCAACCACGGATCCTCGCGCACTTCGTCCGTGGGGGCGATCCAGCTGAACTGGGGGAACTGCGAACTCGTTACCCGCACCTCGCCGGCATATTCTGCGAGCAGTCGGCGGGCGAGCTCCGGCTCGGGGGTCCACTCGTCGGTTGCGAACTCGACCTTGCCCTCTTGCGGCGGCACATTGCGCGCCTGCGGGCAGTTGCAGCAGTCGGAAAAGATCAACGAGAGACGCGCCCCTTTCTCGGCGAGCAGTTCGCGAATGCGAACGAAGCGGACCGAGCCGTCGCGGACGGTGAATCGCGGCCAGCGTTCCCCGTCGTCATTGAGGCCGTGGCCGGTGTAGTAGAACAGCAAAACGTCGTCCGGGTTCGCTTCGAGATTGCGCACCGCCTCTTTAATATTCTCCGCGGTGCAGTCGTCGCCGACGAGATATGTCAGGTCGAGTTCGACGCCAGCGGCCTCGGTGATCCGTTCGAGATGCTCGCGCACCGCAAGCGCGTCAACGTGCACCGCCTCGCCGATCCCCCGGTCGTGGGTGTCGGCGGCGACGACGGCGCGAACTTGGAAGGCAAGTGCGGTGGAGCCAAGGAGCAGAACCCAAACGAGGGCGGCGCAAAGGTGCAAGTAAGATCGGGGCATCATCCACTCCAAACGGATTGGGCGCATCAAGAATGGCGAACGGGCGTCGACGAGACGAAGTGTCCAGACGTGCGTCTCGCCACGAGTCAAACGAACGGCGACACGGTGTGTTGCTACCTAGCGGCAGCCACCGCGTGGCGAGCAAGCGGTTTCGGTCGCTCTCGGCGCGGGGCATTGCGCAAAGCCGACATGGTTGGGGGAAGTTGCCAAGCAATCCTAGACGGGCGGCGAAACAAGGTCAACTCTGCCGAGGCCGGTTTCACCTGCGGCCCACGGCAAATGCCAGGACCGCGCAAAGAATGTTGGCTCGTCATTGTTAACGCGCTCGAAGCTCGGCGGGAGGGCGCTTGCGCCGGGTAGTGTGAGTAACCTCGCGGCGGGGACCTGTTGGTCGGCGGTACACAAAAAGGTTTCCGCGACTCGGTGCGTACTAAGCAGCGGTCGCGCACGAGGCCGCTGCCGGCGGTGTGGGAGGGACGCCCTAGACTCAATGGTGCGCCGCCTCGCGGTCATACGTCTCACGTCGGGACCGGTCGAGTCGTGTCCCGGGTGAGAGGAACCCGCGGGGCAAGAGAGAGACGTCACACCAGGGAAGGACTCCAAACCATGAGCTCCCGAGACGACCCCCCCCGGCGGCGGCTGAGTCGGCGCCCGCGGGACTTGTACAAGGACGAACTGCTCGTGATTGTCGAACGCCTCGTGCACACGCTGCACGGGGTGCCCGACGAGAATGGCGAGTTGCCCGACGAGCACGAATTGCCGGAGTCGGCCTTGGCCGAGTTGCACCGCGTGCTCGCCGACTACGGGTTGCGCTCTAGCGAAAACCCCCCGATCGAGTTCGAGCTGGCCTTGCTGCGCACGGCACACAACGAGCCGCTGAGCGAGTCGGCCAAGGGGAAGATCCGTGCGGCCTACGAGTGGCCGTGCGACCGCACCTGGCACGCCGCGCACGGGGTGACGGTAAGTACCTACGGCGCCTCGCTGTGGGAGTTGATTCAGGAACTCGACTCGACGTTTCCGCTGCGCAAGCCGACAGCGCGCAAAGCCGGACGGCGTCCACCGTGGCCGCGCGTGCCGACCAGCGCGCAGATTCGCCAGGCGCTGTTGCACGCCATTGCCACCGCTCCGGTGCTCGACAGCCGCGACGACCCTGGGCGCCGCCACTGCGACGACGAGGGATAGAATCCCCGTGCAGCCGTCGGACTCTCGGTGAGTCGAAGATCTCGCACGCCTCCCCACGCCGCAGGATAGCCGTCTGTTCGCCACGGCATACAAGCGCCAAGCCGCCTTGGCGAGCGCGCAAAGGGTATGCGGCTGCGCCGCAGCCCACGAGCCCGTTTCGAGCCACGAAACGGGCCCAGGGGGCACGGACGGGGCACCTACGGGGGCACGTGTCATTGCATCCAGTCGAAACGGCCAGCACCGCCGAAGGCGTAAGCCCTGGCGGCGCTTGGCGTTGTGCGTGATACCGGCACCTGGATTTGAACCAGGGACCTCCAGATCCACAATCTGGCCACCCCGCACTTTTTGGAGCCTCGGCGCGAAGCGGCTTCCAGCCCGGAGACGGCATAAGACGGGGCCTTAAAGCCGACGAACCATTTTCGCTTGCTTCGCTCGCTTCGCTGGCTTAGGATTTCTACCCTGTACACGTGCGGTACACGTCGGCCCACGAAGCCCATATCCGGGGCACCGCCGCTGATTGCCAAACGTCGCGCAATTCCTGTACACCACGTTGCGAAACTCCTGTACACGGAGACATCCAATGGCGAAGC
>SKZP01000240.1 GCA_007127275.1 Planctomycetota bacterium | reverse complement strand
TGCTTCTTCTCCAAGCCTTCCAGGCTCTGGGCTGGGGAGGGATGTCGGTTTGTTTCGTCAGTGCCTGGAGGGCGGCTTGCGCTGCGTCGCGTTCGCGGCGGCTGGTTGCGCCGCGCAATGCGTCGAGGAGCACGTCGAAGGCGCCGGGTGTATTGAGTTGGCCGAGGCTTTCCAGAATCACCGGGCGAATATTGCGGTTGAACGGGTCGTCTAGCGCGGCACTCAGTGTTTGCAGGGCGTCGGCCGCGGCGATCTGTCCCAGCAGGCGCGCACAGAGGGCGCGAACCGACTCCTCGAGCTCGGCATTTCGCACGGCGCACATAAGCGAGTGGCGCGCGGTCAGCCCACGGTCGGCGGCGAGCCGCTCGGCGGCGGCGAGGCGCGCCGACTCGCTCGTCTCCGGCGCATGCAGGCGGCGCTCCGCCTCGGCCACCTGCTGTTGCGCATCCTCGAGCGTGTCACCGCTTTCCCCCCGCTCCGCCTCCGGTGCGTCTTCGACTTTTCCGTCGCCGTCGCGCTCGGCCGCCGGCGCGTGCGGCTTGGGCAGCCGCTCGCTGGGCTTGCGAACGAGCCGCGTGCGCAGTGGCGTGCTGTCGGATGAGCCGCCGTAGAGCGGTAGATGGCGGTAGTAGACTTCGAGGCAGAGGATGTTGAGGCAGGTATCACCGAGTCGCCCCCAATACCGTGACCAAAAGCCACCCTCGGGATCCCAGCTTCCTTCGACGTCCGGGCCGCCGTCGGTGCGCTGGGCCGGTAGGATCGCCTCCTGCATGTGCTCGTTCCAGCGCCGCCAGACGGGGCCCTCGCCGTCGGTATACTCGAACAAGGCAAGCGTGCCGTAGTACCAGTAGTACGTCGAGTGAAAGTATGGGTGGTCGCTCGGCCACTCGCTCGGCGGGCCGCGCAACGACTCGCTGGTCGTGTGTTTCTCGCGTGACGGCGGATTGTCGGTGAGCCACTCAAGCGTCCGCCTGAGGCGCGGGCCGCCGCCCACGCGGGTGCGTCGCACGTCGCGGTCGTAGAGCCGCACCAGCGCGCCGACCGCGGTAATGCCGAGGCCACGGCGGCCGTCTAGCCGGTTGCCGTGGTTGGCGTAGTGCACGTCGCCGTGGTGCGTCGTCTGCTTGAGGATAAAGCTCTGCGTGCGCTCCCACGTGTCGCGGCGCACCTCGAAGCCGGCGTTTAGCGCCGAGCGCTTCGCCATCACGAGCCACCCGGCAATGGAGACGTCGCTGCGACCGTCGGCGTCGGAACGGTCGTGGTGCCGGTAGTCCCAACCGCCGGCGGTCTTTTGCGCTTCCTCGGCGAGGCGCAATCCCCGCCAAATGGGCTCGCGCAGGTGGCGCTCGCCGGTCAATGCGTAGGCTTCCGAGACCGCAAGCAGCGCAAGCCCCTGGTCATACATGTAGGTGCGGGTTGGCCACGCCGGATCCTCGGCGATGAAGCCGCCGGTCTCCTCGTTCTGGTTGTTGACGAGGTAGTCGAGGCCTCGGGAAACGACGCGCCGGTACTCTCCGTGTTGCGTCGTCTGCCCCGCGCCGAGAAAGCAGAGCAGGGCAAGACCGGTGAAGCCGACTCGGTGCATGGTGGCGCCTCGGGAGTTGGAGCCGCTGCGCACCGCCTCCGCGCACCAGGAGCCGTCGTTCAATTGTTGTCGGGCAAGCCAGGCGAGTCCGCGGCGCACCGCCTCGTCCGTTTCCAGTGAGCCACCGTGGCGGCGCAACGCCTCTCGCCGGGCACTCTCGCTGACCCGGCCACTCTCACGGGGGCGAGCAGCCGCATCCGTAGCCGGCGCCGCCGCGCTGCCGCCGGGCAGCCTGAGCCCCGCAATTCCCGGCGCAAGCTGCGGCTGCGACTCCGGCCGGGGCGCCTCGAACGTCACCGGATCCGGCTCGAAACTTCGCTCGCTAGGCTCGCTGACATCCATTCGCTCGCTCGGCTCGCGCCATTCCGCCTCCTCGAGCGGCTCAACCTCCTCCAGCGGCTCGACCTCCGCGACCGCCTCGGCGACAGGCGTCTGGTCGGTGGCAATCTCCTCGGTCTCGGCGAAATCCGGCATCTGCACCTCGTGCCAGCCACGAATCAAGGAGCGAATCTCCTCGGTGACTTCCGTTTCAATGAGCGCAACGGACCAGATCAGCAGCAGCAGCACTAGATGCGCAAGCAACGCAATACCGAGCCAGCCGCCGGCGGTTTCGCGCCGGTGGGCCTCTCGTTGGTGCTTCGCTTCGAGGTCCCGCCGGTACTCTTCCATGCGGGCCTCGACGTAGGTGTCCTTGATCAGCGTGTGTGCCTGGCCCGAACTCAGCGGGTGCGGCAGCGCAAGGTTGCGGGCGTGCACCCGCACGGCGGCGCGGTGGCGCGCATCCAACTGCACAAGGCGCTGTGCCCCGAAGTGCCGCACCAGGCAGCGCTCGTAGGCAAGCACCCGCGGCGTGACCCCCCGGCCCTTTGACCGCAGCCGCTCGAAAAGCCGCGGCTTGACGCCCCCGTCACTCGCCAAGGTTGGCGGCGGCGCCGGTAGCTGCTCCACCCCCGGCAAACCGCGCGGTTCGCTCTTCTCCAGCACCTGCGCAAGCAAAGCCTCTTCGGCGGAACTCAGCGGCACCGCGAGCGGCAACGCCGCCGCCGCCTCGCCGGAGTCTTCGAGGTCGAGCCGCTCCGTCGCGGCATCTTCAAAGGCATCCCCGTCTCGTTCCTCGCGTTCCTCCGCACTTGCCACGACTCTCGCCGCCGCAAACGGCGCCGACACGAACGGCGCCTCATACGGCAAGAACAACGCCACCTGCTCGGCGTCCGCTTCGCACAGCCAGGGGCCGTAGAGAGGCGTGCACAGTCCATCCTCGTCGCGACCTACGCCGAGCACCGGGCAGCCAGCAGCGTCGCCGACGTCCCGTCGCGCCTCGACATGCGGCGCTTCGCCGGACAAGCTGTGTACGCGAAGTGCGGACATGATCCTGCATGTTCAAGCCGAAGTGCCACGCAGCCGGCCACCACTCTCGGCGGCCGCGCGGTCCATCCCTTCCACTCGTATCCTACCCCATTGAACGTCGTCGCGTCTTAGGAGCTGTCAGAAAATCACTTCCGAAGTTGAGCACCTGCGCTCGGCTCTGCTTCGTTGTCGTCGGTTGCGCGGCTCGACGGGACTCGTCCCACCTTCGCTGCTCATCTTCCTCCGTCTTGTAGAGCCTTCGCTCGTGACGCTCAACGTTCGGAAGATGTTTCCTGACAGCTCCTTAGCGGCCGAACACGCGGTCCAATTGCGCGAAGCTCACCGGCAGCGTCGTCGGGCGGCCGTGTGGGCAGGTGCTGGCGACTTCGAGCTGGTCCGCCTCGGCGAGCAGGCCCAGGGCGGCGCGGTCGCTGAGCGCCTCGCCGGCCTTGATCGCCGCCTTGCAGGCGAGCGTCGCAATCACCCGCCGGGCGACGTCCGGCAAGGCGAACGGCGCCGGCTCGGTTGACGAGTCGGGCTCGGCCTCCCGCTCGCGCAGCTCGTGCAGCGTCGCCTCGACGATCCACTTGATGTTGTCGACGGAGAGCTTGCGGGCGAGCAAGGCCGGCAGCGCGGCAAGGCTTGCCGGCGCCCCCTCCTCGTCGCCGAGTGCGAGTTCGAAGCCGAGGTGGGCGAGCGCCTCGCCGATCGCCGGCTCGCGGAGGGTGGCCTGCTCGGCCCGGCTGAGATCGAGGGTCAGCGGGATCAGCAACCGCTGGCGCTCGAGCGGCTTGTCGCGGAAGCGCGCCTCGAAGTGCGCGAAAAGGATCCGCTCGTGCAGTGCATGCTGATCGACGAGCGCCAGGGAGT
>SKZP01000314.1 GCA_007127275.1 Planctomycetota bacterium | reverse complement strand
GGTGGATTTCCAGAGCGACCCACGGGCCGCAGCCCGTGGGCTTATTACGAATCCCATTTGACAAGGGGTGTAACAGCCACGCCTCGCAGCTCAACGTCCTCTGCATTCCCGCCGTTCCTTAGTTCGAATCTTGGCTGCGGCTTCGGTATGGTAAGGCATGCGGGAAAAGGGGTCGCGCGCACAGAACCAGGAGCGGAGTCATGTCGGCTGAGTTTGCGTGGATGTCGAAGGTAGAGGAGATACTACAGCCGCAACTTGCGGAGATGCCGGAGGCGCGTGAGTGGCTTGCAGAAACGCGAGCGGCGCTGCAACAAAGCGACGAAGGATTTGCGAGCGCGTTTGCAGAGGCCTCCCGGCGCGTGGGTCGCGGCGTGCTTGCGAAGCGCAAGCTGGCGCAGCCGGTGCACGAGTTGCCGCACCTCGAGGTGGCGGGGTGGCGCATGCCGCTTTATCCGTGGCGGCGCAGCGACGCAGCACGGGCATTGCTTGCCGCGGCAGATGCACAGCGCGACCCGGCGGGGGCGTTGAAGCGGCTTGCCTCGCTGTATTGGCACGGCGACAGCGACGAGCGCACCTCGGTGCTGCGGCTGTTGGGGCTTATGCCCGGCGGTGCCCCCGAGGCGCCGCTGCCGGTGCCGCCGGTCGAGGCCGGGTACGAGCCGGAGGAGCAAGACGACGGCCCGACGCACGCGCTGCGCGTTGTGCTCGACTCGTTCCGCACGAACATTGCGCCGCTCTTCGACGCCGCCACGGCGAACAACCCGTTCTTTTCACGGGCCACGCCGGAGCTCGAGTTCAACAAGGCCGTGCTCAAGCGCGTCTTCGTGGACTTGCCGCTCGAGGAGGTGCTTGGCCTGCGCGGCCGCGCCAACGCGGAGCTGAGCCGGATGCTGTTGAATCTTGCCGAGGAGCGCGAGGTAACGCTGCGGCCGTATCCGGTCGAGGTGTGGCCGGTCGTTGCGGGGCATCCGGTGCCGGGTTTCGCGGCGAAAATGATTGGGCTGATTGAGCATCCGGACGATCAGTTGCGCCGCGCCGCCGCCGAGGCGCTGGGCATAATGCGCGAGCCCAAGGCGCGTTCCTTTCTTGAGGAGCGCCTGCGCCGCGAGACGCAAACGCCGGTCAAACAAGCCCTTGAAGCGGCGCTTGCCGCTCTCGAGGCGTAAGCAAAAGGGCACATGCGACCGAAACGGGCGCAGGGGGCCTCGCCGACTTCAGTCCCCGTTTTAACCCAAAACCATTGGGCGAGATCCGCAGCGCGCCAGTGTCGGCGGCCCGATTATCCTGCCGTGCCTGTAGCAGCAACGGCCTGCCGTTGTGGTGCATGACGTGGCTTGCGGATGCGTTAACGACCTGGTGCGGCGAGCTCGTGCACACTGGGATACCCGAGTGTGTTCCAGTTGATGCGCGAACCAGGGGGGATTTCGTTCGACCGCGAAGACGCGGCCGGGGAATGGTTGCATGGCAACGGCGACGCGAGTCTTGCTGACGGGAGCAACCGGGTACGTCGGCGGAAAACTGCTGGCGCCACTTGTGGAAGACGGCTGGCGTGTGCGGTGCCTGGCGCGAAAGCCGGAACGGCTACGGCCACATGCGCCCGCTGGAGTCGAGGTCGTCCCTGGCGATGTGTTCAATCCAGCTACGCTTCTCCCGGCGATGCAAGATGTCGAGGCGGCGTTCTACTTGATTCACTCAATGGGGGCACCGGGCAATTTTGAAGAGCAGGATCGGCTGGCGGCGGACAACTTCGCGGCAGCGGCGCACGCTGCGGGCATCAAGCGGATTGTCTACTTGGGTGGACTCGGACCGGACGAGTCGGACCTGTCGCCGCACTTGCGCAGCCGGCACGAGGTCGGGGCGCGACTGCGTGCGCCGGGGGTGCCGGTGACTGAGTTTCGGGCGTCGGTGATCATCGGCTCGGGCAGTTTGTCGTTTGAGATGGTTCGCGCCCTGGTGGAGCGGTTGCCGGTGATGGTGACGCCGCGCTGGGTGCGAGTTGCCGCGCAGCCAATTGCGATTGACGACGTGTTGGCCTACTTGCGCGCGGCGCTGACGACCGAGCGTGACAACGACAGCCGCATCATCGAGATCGGCGGGCCCGATCAGGTCTCGTATGGGCAACTGATGCGCGAGTACGGGCGACAGCGCGGGCTGCGGCGCTTGATGATTCCTGTGCCCCTGCTGACGCCTCGCCTTTCCGGACTTTGGCTGGGCTTGGTGACGCCGTTGTATGCGCGGGTCGGCCGCAAACTGGTGGATAGCCTGCGTCATCCAACCGTGGTGCGGGACCACTCGGCCCAAGAGCGGTTTCCAATTCGCCCGCTCGGCATACGCGAAGCGATTGCGGCGGCACTGCGCGACGAGGACGCCGCGTTCGCCCAAACTCGGGCCTCCGAGGCACCGCGAGCTGACCGACACTGGGGTGGGACGCGACGCGGCAACCGCCTTGTCGATATGCGCTCGACACCGGTTGCGGCGGCGCCGGAGACGGTATTCGCCACCATCGAGCGCATCGGCGGCGATACCGGCTGGTACTACGCAAACTGGCTCTGGACCCTACGCGGCTGGATGGACCGGGCGGTGGGTGGCCCGGGCATGCGGCGTGGGCAGCGAAATCCAAAGCGCCTTGCAGTGGGTGAGCCGCTGGATTGCTGGCGAATCGAATCGCTCGAGCCGGGCCAATGGTTGCGCCTGGTCGCCGAGATGAAGGTGCCCGGGCGCGCATGGTTGGAGTTCGAGGTGAAGCCCGCGGAAAACGGTTCGCGGCTGTACCAGACAGCAACCTTCGATCCGCTCGGACTGATCGGCTTGACCTACTGGTATGCCGTGTGGCCCGTGCACCAACTTGTGTTCGCCGGAATGCTACGCGAGATCGCGCGCGCCGCCGAAAGCGACCATCGCGCAGCTGGCGCAACGTAGGAGGCACCCTCCGCCCAACAGTAGCGGCACCGCACGAGGCCCCCGGCGCACTCCGCCGGTGTGCGTGTCGCGTCGTCAATCGGGACTCCCGGCGAGTTTCGTACTCGGCGCGTCAGCAAAAATACTCTGGGGAGGGCACGTTTCATGTCCCGGTGTGTGTGAACAGAGTCCCTGGGATGGTCCCGAGGGCTCCGTACCCACGCCATCCAACAAAAGGGCGACCGATGAGACTCTAGTGCCTGTTTGGCATTCTGCCGGTGGTTGTGGCTTTCGCGCTCATCCTCGGGATGGGAATGGGCACTGCGGATTGAAAGGGCGACTCCCTACCCCACGTGCCTGGGAGCTCCGCAAAGCACGGCGACAGTGACGTTGTTGGTTAATCACGCCTCGTCGCCGGCGACGTGCGTTTCGCGACGCTGCAAACACAACTCGCTCGCCGAAGACAACGAAAGCCCCGCCGGGGGGCCACCTCAGGAGTCGACACGGAGAGCTTCGTATGCACGGACGCGCAGCGCATGAGCACGGCGTAGCGAGGCGAACGGGGGAGGAAAGTCCCCCGAGTGCATTTCGTTTCGAACGCGCGCCGACTCGGGGACCTTCGTCCCCCCGTGCGCCTTTTCGTCAGAGCTGCGGGGCCATTGGGGGGACGTGCCTGCGGGGCTAGTAGACGGTCACAGTCACGGGCAACGCCCGCTTCGCCCGTGGGTCGGATCCCGTTTGCGCCCCCGACTCACGGGCGAAGCCGTGGGCTTGTTGGTCACCTGCACACCCACGGATTCGATCTTTACGAGCTACCAAACCCGTCGCGTTTGGGATTCGGAATCTTCCAAGCCCACGGGCTGCGGCCCGTGGGTGGACTTCCAGTGCGACCCACGGGCCGCAGCCC
>SKZP01000094.1 GCA_007127275.1 Planctomycetota bacterium | reverse complement strand
TGCCGGCGACGGCTCGGCCGACGACGCCGCCGCGGAGGAGTCGTCGTCCAACGTCAACGGCGGCGCCAAGAAAAAGAAGAAGGCGAAGTCCAAAGCCAAGTCGAAGTCGAGCACGAAAAAGAAGTCAACGACGAGCGGCTCCACGGCGAAGAAAAAGACCGGCACCGCAAAGAAGAAGGCGTCGAGCACGGCGAGCAAGAAGAAGGCCACGTCGAAAAAGAAGTCGTCGACGAAGTCGGCCGACGGCAGCAACGGCGCAAAGAAGGGCCGCGGCCGCTTCCAGATCAAACCGGCCGACGTCGAGGGGCGCGACCTCGTAATCGTTGAGTCGCCGGCCAAAGCGCGCACGATCAACAAGTATCTTGGCGAGAACTACTTCGTCACCTCGAGCATGGGCCACGTCCGTGACCTGCCGGCAAAGCCGCCGCGCGGCAGCATCGGCCTCGACCTCGACAGCTTCGCGCCGATATACGAGCCGTTGCCGGACAAGGAAGAGGTGCTCAAGGGATTGCGCACTGCGGTGAAGCACGCCCGCGACGTGTTCCTGGCGACGGACCCTGACCGCGAAGGGGAGGCAATTGCCTGGCACCTGCGCGAGGAATTGAAGGTCGACCCGAAACGGGTGCACCGTATTGAGTTTGGCGAGATCACGAAAAAGGCTATCCAGGAGGCGATGCAGCAACCGCGCAGCCTCGACGAGGACCGCTTCCGTGCGCAAGAGGCCCGCCGCTTCCTCGACCGCCTCGTCGGCTACAAGATCTCCCCCTTGCTGCGCCAAAAGATCTCCTATCAGCTCAATCCCAGCGCGGGGCGCGTGCAGTCGGTGGCCGTGCGCCTGATTGTGGAGCGGGAGCGCGAAATCCGTGCCTTCACCCCGCACACCTACTGGACCATCGAGGCGGACCTGCTCAAGCAGGCCGAGCTCGACGTGCCCGAGGACAATCGAATCCCCTTCCGTGCCGAGTTGAAAGTCTGGCGCGCCACCGAGGAGGAGATGCGCCAGAAGCTGATGCCGGAGATTGCCACCGAGCCGGAGACCTGGCGCGAGCAGGCCGGCCTCGGCGAGCGTGCGAGCGACGAAGAGGTTTTCCAGGCGCTGCTGAGCAAGACGAAGAAGAGCGAGGACGGCCACTACGAGCTCACCCTCGATCCGAAGCGGGACCTCAAACAGCGCGAGTTCGTCGACGGCATGGAAGCGCGCCTGAAGGACGCCGAGTACGTCGTCGACAGCGTCGAGGTGAAGAACCGCACGGAGCGGCCGAAGCCGCCGTTCAAGACCTCGACCTTGCAGCGCGTCGCCTCGACGGTGTTGCGCTTCAACGCGGCGCGCACCATGAGTCTTGCGCAGACGCTCTACGAGGTCGGCTTCATCACCTACATGCGGACCGACTCGACGAAGCTCGCCGACGACGCGGTCAGCGCCTGCCGCGGCTTCATCAAGGACAAGCACGGCGAGCGCTACCTACCGGGCAAGCCGCGCGTCTATGCGACAAAGGCAAAGTCGGCGCAGGAGGCGCACGAGGCCATCCGCCCCACCGACGTCAACCGCGTGCCGGACACGGCCGAGTTCGAGACGGAACTGAAGAACGCGCTCGATACGGGGCAAAAGCGCAATACCAAGGAGCTGATGAAGCTCTACGCGCTGATCTGGCGGCAGTTCGTCATGTGCCAGATGGCGGATCACGAGTACGAGTTGACCACGGTGGAGATTGCCGCCGACCGCGGGCGCTTTCGCTGCCACGGTCGCAAGGAGGTCTTCGACGGCTTCAAGAAGCTCTTGGCGCGCCAGAGCCACAAGGAAGACGAGGACGAGCCGGACACGGATGGCGAGCAGTCCATTCCGAAGCTTGCCGAGCGGGACCCGCTTGCGCTGCTCGAGTTGTTGCGGAACGAAAAGGAGACGAAGCCGCCGCCGCGCTATACCGAAGCGAGCCTCGTGAAAAAGCTCGAGGACGAAGGCATTGGCCGCCCGTCGACCTACGCGGCAATCATTGACAAGATAGCCAAGCGCAAGTTCGTACGCGTCGAGCAGCGACGCTTCTTTGCGGAGTACCTCGGTGAAATGACCACGGACCTGCTTGTGGATCACTTTCCGCAAGAGTTGGCCGTGGACTTTACCGCGAAGGTGGAGGCGGCCCTGGACGAGATTGAACAGGGCCAGCTCAACTACAAAGAGTTTCTGCACGAGTACCGCGACCGCTTCCTCGCCGACCTGGAGAAAGCCGCCGAGGAGATGCCCTCGCAAAAGGGGGACAACGCGCCGCTGACCGACACCGAGTGCCCCAAGTGCGGCGCGAAGATGCGGCAAAAGCTGTCGCGCTTCGGCAAGGCGTTCCTCTCCTGCAGCCGCTACCCCGAGTGCGACGGCACGATGAACATCACGTCCGAGGGGGAAGCGCAAAGCACCGAGCCGGAACCGAGTCCTTATGTCTGCGACTGGTGCGGCGAGCCCATGCTCTACCGTGTGAGCCGCAAGGGCCGCATGCTCGGCTGCTCGGCCTTTCCCGAGTGCAAGAACACGAAGCCGATCGACAAGGACGGCAAGCCGATCCTCGAGGTGCAAACCGGCGACATCCGCTGCCCGGAGTGCGAAAGCCGCATGGTGCTGCGCGGCTCGAAAAAGGGCTTCTTCTTCGGCTGCACCCAATTCCCGAAGTGCCGCGGCACCCGCCCATACAACAAGTCAATCGCCGAAGAACTCGCCGAGCAATATCCGCCCCTAGAGCGCGTCCCCGGCGTCGAGCCGGTCCCCGCCGCCGATGACGCCTAACCGATCGGCCAGTCTCGAATCGAATGGGATCCGCGACTCCCGCACGTATATGGCTCGTGACGCTCATACGTTGTTTGCTTCGCGCTTGGCGCTCAAGCTCAAGTCTCGCCAGGTGGCGGCGCTGTTGCTTGCCCATGCGGTGATTGCCGCAGCATTGCTGGCGGGTACGCTTGTTACGGGGTCGGCGTGGCCGAGCGCTGCGACCGCGTTGGAGGTTGCGGCCGGTGGTGGTGACGGGGAGCCCTTGGTGCATACCGGTGTGGCGCCGCTTGATGCATTGCTGGAACCGGAAGGGATACGCGGTGCGGTCGCGCTGGGGCTTGCCTGCGTGGCGGCGCTTGCGCTGGTCGGGCACTTGCTTGCGCTGCGGGTGCTCGTCACGTTGCCCAAGGCGGCGCGGCTTGCCGAGGTTCTGTCACCGAAGCTGCCGGCGGCGCTGCCGGCCATTCGACTTGCCGATTTGGTCGAGCAGACGTACCGGGCGCAACGTGCGGCACTTGTGCTGTATGCGGTGAGCGTTGCCGCAGCGCTGGTGGGGGTTGCGACGCTTGCGCTCCATGCGGTGCTGCTCTCGCTCGGCTACGGCCCGGCGTCAGTGGCGCTTGCGGCGCTGCTTGCTCTCGTCGCGGCACTCTTGTTCGTCGCGGCGCCGGTGCTTGTCGTCGCGGGGGGGCTCGGCCAGCGGATGCGCGCCGTCGCCGCCCGGGCGACGGGCAAGCCCTTACCGAGCATGCGGGAACGCGCCCGGCGCCACTGGCGCTGGCTGATGCTCGACGGCATCTACCGTTTCGACCTGACCAGCGAGCCGTTGACCCTGGCGGCACGGCCGGCGGCGGTGCGCTGGCTCGACGAGGCGTGCGAGATCGCACAAGAGCTGCACGACTGCCTGCAGCGGACGCTGCGCGAGGCAGGCAAGAACAAGCTCAAGGGTGTCGGCCAGGGCGCCTACGAAAAGTTTGCCAAGAAGATCGGCGCCGAGCACGTCTTCGACCCGGGCCGCAACCGCTTCAGCCAGTTCGCGCCCGAGGACGTGCGCCT
>SKZP01000633.1 GCA_007127275.1 Planctomycetota bacterium | reverse complement strand
GCGCTCCCATTTCCGTCGACGTAACCGCCGTTGGAACCTGGAGTCGCGGCGGTGCGGTCCCCCGCACTGCCGTTGCCTCCGTCGCGCTCCTCGTTGCGGCTGCGACTCTCATCGGTTTTGCCGGTGGCCTCCGTTTCCGGCAGTGTGGTTGCGGACTCGTCGCGTTGCGCGTGCAAGCGAACCCGGCGCAGCCGCTCGGTCTCGCGCATTCGCTCGGTTTCCTCGAACAGTGCCACCGCCTCCGCGGCGCTTTCCACCACGGGCAGGTCGACCAGCAGGGACGCCAAGCGCGACTCCGGCTCCGCGACGATCATCAACTCCCCGCCGGCCATTTCAAGCTCCGCCCAATACGCTCGCAGCGCGTCGGCGAGCTCGAGAATGGTCGCCGCCGGCTCGTCGTCCCACTCGCCGAGTTGGACCACGACACGCAGCGGCCACTCTCCGCGACTCGCCCGCACCTCCTCGTGCAGTGCCTCGCCGGGCCGCTTCTCACCTCGCGGCACTGCAAGCATCACCACCGCGTGCGCCACCGGCTCGTTCAAAACTTCCACGCTCATAACCGCCTCCTCGAAAGTGCGCACCTCGACACAGTGTCATTGTACCCAAAGAGGCGCGCCCGGTCGCTACGTTCCCCAGGGTGCAGCCGGCTCTTGTTGCAGAAAACATGTTTGGGCGGATCCACGTACGTGAGGCGGGCCTCCGTGCCCGCGCTACCGGTCCCGCGGGCGGAGTACGACGGCGCATTCCTTCAGCATGCGGGGTACACGCCGACGGTTCCTGACGGGTTCGTGGCGCGCCGGGTGGCGCGGAGGGCTGCACCTCGTGCCCCGCGCATCTTCACGAAGTGGAAGATTTGTTGCCCAAGTTCGTGGGCTTCGCCCGTGGGTCGCAGGTATGGAGATGGTTTCGCCCCACGGGCAAAGCCCATGGACTTGGCCGCCCCATCTCGTTCTGCGTTTAGCGCAGGGCGGGCGGCCGGCTCTCGCCAGATCTCGTTCGGACATTGCCCCACTTGCGAAGCTCGTAGGCTTTGTAGCAAATTGCAACGGCTGCCCCGCGTCGGTGAATTTTCCTCCGCGTTGCGGTCACGGGGTTCGAACGGAGCACTCGTGCGGCTACTCCGCAGGCGCATCCTCCTCCAGCTTCGCGAGCTTACGTTCGAGTTCGCGGACGCGCTTGAGCAACTCCGGAACCCGACGCTGCGAGGCGACAATGCGCTTGCCCTCCTCGGCGTCGCCGGCAGGGGCACCGAGGTAGGCGCGACCCCCGTCGAGGTTTTTCGTCACGCTCGCCCCGGCGGCAATCTGCGCGCCGTCGCCGACTTCGGTGTGCCCGACGAAGCCGACTTGTCCACCAATCAGGCAGCCCCTGCCGACTTTGGTCGAGCCAGCAATGCCGGTCAGCGCGGCAATCATGGTGCCGGCGCCGAGGTCGCAGTTGTGCGCGATCTGAATCAGGTTGTCGAGCTTTACGCCAGGGCCGAGGCGGGTGCGCTCGAAGCGGGCGCGGTCGAGTGTGGTGTTCGCGCCGACTTCCGCGCCGTCTTCAATGACGACGTTGCCCAACTGCGGGATCTTCTTGATCTGGCCGTCGACGGGGACGTAGCCGAAGCCGTCGCTGCCGACAATGGCGCCGGGCTGCAGGATCACGCCGGAGCCGAGCACGCAATGTTCACGCACCACCGCCTGCTGATACAGGTGGCACCCCTTGCCCAGCCGCGCCTTGTAGCCGACGTAGCTGAACGCCTCGAGTACGCAGCCGTCGCCGACGGTGGCCTTTTCGTCGACGACGACATACGGCCCAATCCACAGGTTTTCGCCGAGGATGGCCGAGTCGGCAACGACCGCCGTGGGGTGAACGGTACCTGCCGGCCGCGGCGGTGGATCTCCATGTAAGCGCTCCGCAACGAGCGCAAAGCCGTAGTCGGCCACCTCGCACGCCACCGCCGGCTTCGCCGGAAGTGCGGCTTCGTCGACAAGCGCCGCATTGATCAGCACCGCACTCGCCGCGGTTGTATCTACTTCCCCGAGGTACTTTTGATGCGCGCAGAACGTGATGGTGCCTTCGCGGCCCTCGCCAATGGCGGAGACCCCGTGCACCACGAACTCCGCATGTTCCGGCCGCAGCACGCGACCGCCGACGAGTTCTGCAACTTCCGTGAGTGTAAGTGGCATGGGCAGTTCGCAACGGGGGAAAGAAGTGGCCAGCGTAAGGTGCTGCCCGCCTACCAAGCCCACGGGCTTCGCCCGGGGGCATTCGCAAACGCGCGCGGGCGACGGCGGCACCACGGGCGAAGCTCGTGGATTGCTCCGCATTCCAAACTACCGCCTCCTAGCCCGGCAGCGCGGCAACCGCTTTGATCTCAACGGCAATGGGTGTCGGCAAGCGGGAAATTTCAATGGTCGTGCGCGTCGGGTTCGGCTTGCCGGGGCCGGCGAAGTACTCGGCGTAGACGCGGTTGTAGGTCGCGAAGTCGCGCTCCATGTTCGTGAGAAACACGAGCACGTCGACGAGGTCGTTCCAACTTGCGCCGGCATCCTCGAGGATGGCGGCGACGTTGTCGAAGCAACTGCGGCACTGCGCCTCAATGTCCACCTCGGTAACGCGGCCGTGCTCATCCAGCGTCACCCCGGGAATCTCCGTCGTGCCCCGCTTGCGCGGACCGACGCCGGAAAGAAAGAGCAAGTTGCCGACCCGTTTCGCATGCGGATACGCCCCCACCGGCTCCGGCGCCCGCTCACTACTCAGCGTTTCGTCGGCACCACCTGGGTTGTTGTCGCTCGGATTCGTCACCGTACCGTTCCCTCCTTTTCCTGCCGGGGGTGCTGCAGTGGCCGTGCGGTCTATTCCATACCCAAACAATATGTCGCCGCTGGATGCAAAGGAGAACACACGCACGACGCCGAAAATGAGTGAGGTACGGCCAAGCGCGCCCTGCAGTGGCCGAGCCCGAGCTTCCCGAACACGTCGCCGTGTCGTACATCGCTTCGTCCAAAAATTTTCGCTGCAACACTGCACGCCGATGCACAGGTAGCTATTGCGCTACAACCCCAAGAAATCCTAGAATGTCACGGTGCCGGTTTTGCGTTCCACCCAAACTCCCCACGCGCGTTGTTTCACTCATGAACGCCCATTCTTTTCGTCTTCACGTGCCGTCGCAGTTGCTTGCGACGGTGATTGTTTTGCTCTCACTTCCGGTCGGGCTCGCCTGGGGGCAGGGATCCGAGGTGCTCGACACAGGGGTCAACGCGGTGCGTTCACACAATGGGTGGATGGGGGAGTTGATCGCCTCCGCGCCGATCCAGCTCCACCGCGTTTCGGTACTCGCGTCCTACAACAGCGATCTGGATGTCGAGGTGTGGGTTCGCGACGACGGTATTTTTAGCAACGAGCCGTGGCGACAGATCGGTTCGAGTGTCTCGATCACGCCCGCCGGCGCGACCACATGGGTGGAGATTCCGATCGACCTCGAGGAGCCGCTGCATACCGACGACAAGATTGCCCTCGCCGTGATTTCAACGAACGGCACGTCGGCCAACCGTATTCGTTATCGGGGGCCTGACGACGTGGAGCCGGTCTCGACCGACCATTTGACGCTCGGACCGCTGGGATACGGGATTGCGTACAATGCCTCGCAAACACCGCCGTTCTCCGCCGCCTTCGGACCGCGGCAACCGGCAATGCGGCTCACCTACGACCCGGCCCCGGTCTTGCAGGTTCTCGAAGCGGACACGCAAGCCGTACTGGCCAATGGCGCGAACCATTCCCTCGCGGAGGGCTTCGTCCCCGGTAAACCGACGCCGATCGACATCCAGATTGCCAACGCGGGGATC
>SKZP01000608.1 GCA_007127275.1 Planctomycetota bacterium | reverse complement strand
AAGCCGAATTGCTGCGCATTGTCACGCTCGCTGATCATCCACCATACTCGTTCGAGTCACGCAAAGAGGAGGGGCGCTTCGGATTTGATGTCGACCTCGGCCGCGAGATCGGCCGGCAACTGGGCGCGAACGTCGAGTTACTCCCCGTCGACGAACCCGAGGAGCTGTACGCCGCGTTGCTGCGCGGGGACGCGAATATTGGCATTGCGACCGCGAGACTGCCGGAGCCTCCGGCGCCGGTGGGTACGAGCGACCCGTATCAAATCGGTGCCTTTTCGTTTCTTGTGGATGCGGAGCTTGCCGAGCGCGTCACCGACCCGCGCGAGTTGAATGAGGCGAACGAATCCGGCGAGGCGCACGTCATCGCCACGGTGCGCGACCACGCTGCCGGCGCGGCCGTGGAGCGGCATCTGCCGGAGGCAACGCGCCGTACCTTCGGCGAGCCCGCCGACGCCATTCATGCCCTGCGCCGCGGCGAGGTCGACGCGGTCGCCTACGACAGGCCGTGGTTGACCAGCTTCCGTCAAGCACGCGACGCCGCCGATGCGACGCAATTGCTGCCGGTGCCGCTGCAAGAGTTCCCGCACAGCCTTCTGACGCGCTCGAACCAAGAGCGGCTCGTCGAACGGCTCAATGTCGCACTCGGCGCCCTCGAGGACGACGGCACGCTTTACAATCTGTCCACGCATTACTTGGAGACGCAGGAATGGCGCGAGGCCCATGGGTTTCCGTTCGACGAAACGGATGAACTGATCTCGGAGCGCTTCGAGCGTCTGACCGTCATCTTCACCATTGTCGCAGTGTTCGTGCTGATCATTGTTTTCATCGCCATCATCATTCTCCTGCACCGCTCCCACCGCCGCCAAGAGGAGCAAGAGGCGCAAGTGCGCGGAGAGGGAGAGGCCACGACCGGAACGACGTGACCGCCCGAGACGTGTCGTTCGCCCCGCGTAGACCTTTGCTGTGCGCACACGCGAAAAGGCTCAGTTGGGCTTGACCCCGCTCGACCTTTTCGGCCACAGCGTGGCACAGCGAGGTACGTGCCCCGGCGCACATTGTGACTACAAAACGCACCAAGGGTCTGACAGGAAACTACTTCCGAAGGTTAAGCGTCACGTGCGAAGGCTATTCAAGGCGAAGGAAGTTCAGTGGCGGAGGCGTGGCCGTGGCCACGTCGAGCAGCGGAAACGACGACAACGAAGCACAGTCGAGCGCTGTAGCTATTCGGACGGTAGTTCCTGACAGCTCCCAAAAAGGTCGCGGGCCCGTCTTGTCGCACCGTGAGACGCGCACGGTGCGCTTTTGTCCGGCTTAATGCCGCCGCTTGCACGACGGCGCTTGCGCTCGCTACGCTTGGCGACGAGTTGTCGAGCACTTGGTCGTCGTGTTCGCATCCATGAACGGCAGGTGACAAAAAAAGTAGCGGGGGCACGGCAGCGCACCACCTTGTGCCGCAGCTCGCATTCTACCCTTGTTTCGCCTTCAACCACTCCATGAAGAACTTCGCTGATATGTCGCCGACGACGAGCCCCTTTCCTGCACAGCCCGAAAAACAAGAAGCGACGTCACCTCAACACTCGACGGCCGCAGCGGCCCCGTCCATTCAGGTACGTGCGCTCGAAGGCGTCTGGGCAGGACTCGGTCTCGGATTCGGCCTTGTCGTCGGCGTCCTTCTCGGCATGCGCTTCGGCTCCGCGTGGATTCTTGCGGGGCTGCTCGGCGGACTCTGGCTTGGCATGTTGGTCGAGGCGCTGCTCGCTCACGTTTCACGCAAGGCACGCAATGTCCCGTATGAAACGAGCGACGTTTTGAATCCGTCCGCTGCGGCCGAGGCGAGGTCTGCTTCCGGCGGTACGAGCAACAGCGAGAGCAAAGCCTCAAGCGACGACGCGAACGAAAAGCACGAATCAATCGACGGTATCCACCCCTCCGGCGACGACTCGTCGCCGTAGTCCAGAGCGCAATTTGCGCGTGTTTTAGAGCGTTGCGTGTCCGTATGCCCCATGTGTCGCGTGCCCTTGGCTTCGTTGCGGGCGCTTCAATGGGCTCAAGCTCGCGTCGTTTGCGGCCGATGCTGGAGGTGAAGAACTCGACACGCCGCCGGCGACCGAAGTGGCTGCGACGTTGTTGTTGCGTGCTGCGACGCGGACGAGGTGCAGCGGTGCCGCGAATTGTTCCTTATTGGCTTGTGCCGGTGCTTGCGCTGGGGCTGACCATGCTGGCCTTCGCGGAAGGGGCGTTTGACGCACTGCCGCCGCCGCCGGTGGAAGCCGAGCCTGGCGAGGCGCTTGCGGAGGCGGACCGGCTGTACCGCGACGGTCACGTCACGCTCGCGCTGTCCCACCTGCAGCGCGCCGCTGGCGCCATTGGCGAGACCTCGACCATTCTCGTCGGCATGGCCCGCTGCAACTTCCGACTTGGGCGCTACCGCGACGCCGAACGCAATCTGGGAGATGCGGTCGAGGTGCGCCTGCGAGAGCTCGGGTACGACCCCGACCACATCCGCAAGGTGCTGCGAAAACGGGCCCGCGACGTCCGCGAACCGACGAGGCAAGGAGCGCAGTCGGTGCAACGCCACCTCGGCCTCTCCGCGACGCTGGGGCACGACCGGCCAACGAACGCAACGGACGAGCCCCCGCAACCGAGTCCCGCCGAGATGGCTTTGGCGGCAAACCTCTCCGACACCGTGCTAAGTGTGGTGCTTACCGACCTGGCCCGTGTGGAATTGGCCCGTGCGGCGCAGTGGTCGAGCGTACGCGAAGCCGCCGCGCCTTCGTGGCTGCCGGCGAGCGCACAGCACCGTGAAGCGCTGCCCGAGCCGCACCGCGAAGCGGACCGGCGCCGCCAACGCGCCCGGCGCCTGCTACAAGGGGCATTGCACGCAGCGCCGCACAATCCGGACGCGCGGCGCCTCTGGCGGATTGCCGAGGCGGAGTAGTCGGCATACTCTCGCACTCCGTCGGGCATTTCTCTTGATGTGAACCTGTCGCGACCAAGCCCACGGGCTTCGCCCGACGACGCCGTCGCCCCGCATGTCCCACAAAAACACCGTACCGAGCTCCGTCGGGTCGTCGGTGTCGAGGGAGGTGGCGAGCCGGGCATGCCACTCCACGCCGTCCGAGCGCGGCGGCCGTGCGTCTTCGTGCTCCGGCACCAATGTAAGGCGAAGCTCGGCGTGGAAGGCCTCCAGGCGAACCGGCACCTCGTCTAAGCTGGCCTCGAACGCCCCACGCTCGTCCGGCGTAGCGGTGGTCTGCAGCGTCTGATCCGGGTTGGCGCGCGGCACAAGTTCGAGCGCCAGCGGTGCGACGACCGCCTCGCCGGTGTCGCCGTACAGCGCCCGCCCTCGCAACACGACGCGGCCCTGCCACTCGCCGTCAACGTCGAACTCGGCCGCCTCCTCCACTTCTTCCGTAGCCCCTTCGTCGGCGTTTCCGCCGGCCTGCGGCGTGACTTCATCTTGCGCCGACTCGTCCTCGCGGCCCTGCGTTCCTTCGGACTCGCCCCGTGCCGCGTTGTCGTCATGCGCGTCGACGTCGTCGTCGAGGTCCGTGTCGTCGGCCGCTGCGCCCTGCTCGCCGGAGGACTCGGCGCCGTGCCCCGTCTTGGTTCGTGGCACCATGAGCACGCCCCACAATGAAATGCCGACAAACACAAGGAGAACGAACGCTGTCAACAAAAGACCCGTATGTTGCGTGCGCATTGGGTACGACCTCTCGAGGACCGGTGTGGAGGAATGAGGCTGGAGCACCAGTCGGGTTCGACCACGTACACGCTTCCATTTTCGCGGCTGCGCTCGACTGTGAGCGGTGGTTTGTCTTAGCCCACGGGCTT
>SKZP01000149.1 GCA_007127275.1 Planctomycetota bacterium | reverse complement strand
TCCTCCACCTGCATTTCCACGTCAACTCGCGTCTCGCCCTCGACCCAAGCGGCCCGCCGCTCAATTTCACGATCGTCGTCGGTGCCGGCGGCGACGTCGTCGTGCGGCGACCCAGCGGAACGTGAATCCGTTCCTTTTTTCTGCGCACATCTCCTCACGCTTCCTCGTCCTGCCCAGGTGACCTGAGGCGACTGCCCCGGAGATTTCGTGTACGACAAGAACGCAATGAACGCCGAGCTCGAAACCGCGCAGCGTTTTTTCAACGCGAGCACGAAGGCACTCGACGAATCGGATGCGTCGTTCGCTCCTGCCGAGGGAGCGATGACCGTGGTTCGCCACGTCGCGCATGTCGCCCATACGATCGAGTGGTACCTTGACGGCGCCTTTTCCGCGACGGGCATGGATACGAATTGGCCGGAGCATGCCAAGACGGAGGAGGCGGTGACGAGCCTTGCCGAGGCTCGCCAGTGGGTCGAACAGGCCTTTGCCCGCGCCTTCGAGGCGGTCGAGAACACCGCGCCGGAGCAGTGGCTCGAGCCCGTTCAAGGCGAGATCATGGCCGGTGCGCCGCGCGGCGCAATCATCTCTGGCATTGTCGATCATACCGCGCATCACCGCGGCGCACTTGCGTTGTGTACCCGCCTGCGTGGCAAGACCCCGCCGATGCCCTACATGTAAGCCACGTGCGCTTCGTTCGAGGATCACTGTGTTCAACCGCTACTACCAGGAAGAGCTGGCCTACTTGCGCGACATGGGGCGCGAGTTCTCGCAGGCGATGCCCGAGGCGGCCCGCTTTCTCGGCGAGGCGGGGACCGACCCGGATGTCGAACGCATCCTCGAGGGGTTTGCGTTTCTCACCGCGCGAATTCGGCAAAAGCTCGACGACGAAGTTCCCGAGTTAACGCACGCGGTGCTGGAGATGCTTGCGCCGCACTACTTGCAGCCCACGCCGCCGATGACGGTGATGAGCTTCGAGCCCACCGCGGGGGCGCTGCAGAAGCCGCATACCGTGCCGCGTGGCAGCGAAGTCGCCTCGAAACCGGTGGAGGGCACGGCCTGCCTGTACCGGGTCGCCTACGACACCGAGCTTGTGCCGCTGAAGGTGACGGGCCTCGAGGTGCGCCGCGAGTCCCCGCGCCAGGTGCGGCTGCGCTTTGAGCCGTTGCCCGGCGCCAAGCTCGAGGGCTACGAACTCAAGAAGGTCCGCCTGTTTCTCACCGGCGACTCGCTCGCGGCACGCTCGCTGTATATGTGCCTCTGCCGTTATTTCGAGTCGGCGCGCGTCAACCTGTTCGAATCCGCCGAGGCGCTGAGTCGCGGGCTCGACGAAGACGCGACGACCACCGCGCTGCCGCAGTTTGCCTGCCGCGCCGTGGGGCTTGAGGCGAACGAGGCGATGCTCGGCGAGCCGAAGTCGGCCTTTCCCGGGATGCGGCTGCTGCGCGAGTACTTCGCCTTTCCGCAGAAGTTTCTGTTCGTCGACCTGGAAGGCTTCGAGCCGCTCGAGTTCCCCGAAACGTTCGCCGGCTTTGATCTTGTGCTCAACGTGGCGCGCTTCCCCGAGGATATGCCGCCGGTCTCGGCGCACAATGTCGCGCTGAATTGCGCCCCGGCGATCAATCTTTTCACGCACCAGGCGGTACCGATCTCGCTGGACTTTCGCCAGCGGGAGTACCGCGTGCGCCCCGCTGGCGACATCAACCATTACGAGATTCAGTCGGTCGAGGAGGTCCACGGCACCTCACGCGCCACGAACACGCAGCGCGCCTTCCGGCCGCTGTTCGACATCGCCCTCGACGACCCGCGCAAGGGGCCGTTTTATCTGACCCGCCGGCGCTTCGCGATGACGCAAGATGCGACGGAGGTGTGGATTGCCTTTCTCGGCAGCGAGGTCGGTCCCGACGCGCGCACCGCCGACGGTCGCTTGCGCCTCGACGAGGTGATCTCGCTGGAGCTTACCTGCTCGAACCGCCTGCTCTCGACGAAGCTGAGTATTGGCGACATCTGCGAAGCGACGGAGACCTCGCCGAAGTTCGCCCGCTTCAAGAACATCACTCGGCCCACGGCCACCATTCCCCCGCCGCTGGAGGGGGACGACTTCTGGCGCTTGATCGCGCACCTTGCCGTGCATCACCAGAGCCTTTTGCAACCGCAGGTGTTGCGCGGGCTGCTCACGCTCTACAACTTCCCCGCACGGGTTGACCGCCAGGCGGAGCTTGCGCACAAACGGCTGCTCGAAGGCATCGCCGGCATCGAGGCCTCTCCGCAGACGCGGCTGCTCGACGGCTCGCCGGTGCGGGGCATCGGCGTGACGATCGAGCTGCACGAGGACGGCTTCGGCTCCGAGGGGGATCTGTATCTGTTCGGTACGGTGCTCAATGCCGTGCTCGCGCATGGCGTGACGCTCAATTCGTTTCATCACCTCACCGTTCACGGAACCAAGTTCGGGGAGACACACGCGTGGCCGGCAACCATCGGCAATCATCCGCCGATCTGAGGGAGACGCTGCTCGCCGAGGGGCCCGGCTTTGAGTTCTTTCAAGCCGTCGCCCTGGCGCAGCGCCTGTTCCCGGAAGCGGCACCAATCGGCCGGCAAGGCCCGCCGGCAGCGGAGAAGGTGCGGCTGCGCCCGCGGCTCTCGCTAGGCTTCGACACAAGCGACGTCCATGCGGTGAGCGAGCAGGAAGCCTCGGACGAGTCGGTGCGCTTGCTCTTCGAAACCACCTTCCTCGGCCTCTACGGCTCCGCCTCGCCGCTGCCGGACTTTTATACCGAGGACCTGATCGACGAACTCGAGGACGGCCGCTACGACCCGGTGCGCGAGTTCCTCGACTTGTTCCACCACCGGCTGCTCTCGCTGTTCTTCCGCGTCGGCTTCAAGTACCGCTTCGACCTCGAATACGCGACGGACGAAGCGGAGATGCTCGCGAAGCGGCTGCCGCAACTCGTCGGCCACCAGGCGGTTCAGCTGCCCTCGCCGACGCGCCGGGCGACACTTGCCGCCTCGCTGCTGATGAGCAACGGCTCGGCCGCCTCGGTGGAGGCGCTGCTTTCGGAGGCGTTTCCCCAGGTGGAGATCAAGGTCGAGGCCTGCGTGGCCCGCTGGATGATCATACCGCGTCCGGAGCGCAACAGGCTCGGCTCAAGCCGCCTCGGCTACAACTACACGCTGGGCACGCGCATCCGCGACCGCGCCTGCACGTTTGCCATTCACCTCGGGCCGCTCGAGGCCGCGACCTTCGAGGAGTTCTTGCCCGGAGGGAAGAAGCTCAGGCACCTGCTCGAGCTGGTGAAGCAAGTCAACCCCAACGGACTGGATGTGATTCTCGCCGTGCGCGTGCAGCCCGAGGCCGTGCCGGCGGTGGAACTTGGACGCGGCAACGCTCGGCTGGGATGGTCGAGCTGGATCGGCGAGCGGCCGAGCCAGGCGGTGGAAGTCCGCTTCTTTTACGCGGGAGGAGACCTAGCGGCATGACCGACATTGACCTCAAAGCCCTGATTGGCCGACTTGATACGTTCTGCACCGACGCGCTGACCACCGCCGCCGGGCGCTGCGTCTCCCGCGGCCATTACGAGATCACGCCCGAGCACGTGCTGCTCGAGTGCGTCGAGAAGGAACACAGCGACGTCTCCTTGATCTTCAAGGCCTTCGAGATCGAGCGCCAGGAGATCAAGCGGCTGCTCAACCGCGAAATCGACGGGCTGCGCGAGGGGAACCACGGCAAGCCGACCTTTTCGCCGCGGCTGCTCGACTGGTTCCAGGCCGCCTGGTCCATCTCCTCGCTGACCTTCAACCTTACGCAGATCCGCTCGGTCTCTTTGTTGATGGCGCTGCT
>SKZP01000478.1 GCA_007127275.1 Planctomycetota bacterium | reverse complement strand
TTTCTCCTCGCACTCGAGCAAGATGCTGCGCAATGGGAGGCGCACTTCTATCTCGCAACCAGTTACTACCGCATGGACCGAGTTGCCGACCAAACGGACTTCAAGGTCGACTCGCACCGCGCGCAAAAAGTTGTGCAAGAAGGAGCGCTGAGCCGCTTTCAACATCTGATCCGAAAGTTGCGCGAACTCAACCTGCCCGTATACCCGGCCGCGCTATACAACCGCGCACTTTCCCTCTACGTCGCCACCGAGTCGGGGCGTGTGGCCCGGGAAGATTTTATCCGCTACCACGAATGGGTCGGACCCAACGGACCGTATGCCGAGCGCGCCTTGCAGTGGATCCAATACTTCGAGGAAGAACTCGCCCTCGAAGCCTCGCAGCGCTACACGCCGAGCCACAGCCCCGCGACCGCGCATTGAAAACCGCTCACCCAAGTCTACAACGCGGGAGTTTCCCCTCCGCCAAGGAGCTGGCTGGAAGCTCCTTCCGAAGGTTGAGCGTCACGAGCGAAGGCTATGCAAGGCGGAGGAAGGTGAGCCGTGCAGGCGTGACGAGTCAGCTTGAGCCGCGCAACCGACGACAACGACGCAGAGCCGAGCGCAGGTGCTCAACTTCGGTAGGTATTTTCTGACAGTTCCTAAGCCCTCGGGCTTCGCCGGCTTCGCCCGTGGGTCGCACGCGAATCACAGTTCGTCCCACGGGCAAAGCCCGTGGGCTTGGGGCACCAAGAACACTGGTGGTTTGATCTGCCGCCTCGGAGGGGCTGCGGTGCGCAGCCTGCGACTTTGCGCGAATCCCCATTGCGTTTGGGATTCGTAATATGCCTAGCCCACGGGCGGCGGCCCGTGGGCTAGTTTACCGTGCGGCCCGCGGGCCGCAGCGAGTTCGGTCGCGAAGGGATTTAGAAGTCTTCGCTGCGCTCCTGTTCGTTACGTTTTGCTTGACGCAACAGCCCGGGCAGCGCCTCGAGCACGGTGGTCGAAGGCAGCGCGTAGGTCTTCGTGCGGTCGGAGCGGGCGATGTTGAAACCGATGACGTTGCCCTCCATGTCGATCAGCAGGCTACCCGTCTGGTTCGGACTGACGAGGCAGTCGTGCTGAATCACTTCGCCGAAGCCCCGGTCGACGTCGTTGGCCGGGCCGCGCACGCGGTTGAACATCGGGCTGCTCGGGGCTGACGGCGCGCTGGCCTGCCCGAGCGTGACGCGCTTCGTGCGGGGTTCGCCGTGTCGGAAGATGTGCACGTCGATCGTGTCACCGGGACTGTTCGCCTGAATGGCCTCGCCCAGATCGTTCAAGGAGTGGATCGGTTGGTCGTCGACACGGTGGATGAGATCCCCCTCTTGCACGCCTTCTCGGGCGGCACTCGAGTCGGGGGTCACCTGGGTGACAATCACGCCGCCTCGCAGGCCGAGCGCCTCGAGGTCGAAACGTTCGGCGCTCTCGACCTGCACGCCTAGGAACGCCCGCGATTGCGTCTGGTAGTGGTTCAGCGAGCGCACGCCCATGGCGAAGGGGACCGCGTCGGTACCCACCGAGTAGACGAGATTGCCGATGCGGCCCGAATCTTCTTCAGCGAAGCGAACCGGGCGCAGAGGATTGACGAGGTCGGTCGTCGAAATGCGGAGCAACGCAAGGTCCGTCAACGGCGAATAGGCGACGCGGCTTGCACCGAGGTCGCGCCCCGAGGGCAGCCGCACGGAGAGCCTGCCGCGGTGTTCGCGGATTTCGCTGTTCTTCACGAGGATCAGTCCGTCCTCCTTGACGACGGCTCCATAGCCGAGCAAGCGACCGTTGGCGCGCCGAACCTCGACGACCGAGCGAGCGGCGTGCTCCCCAGCGGAACGCACAAGTTGGCGGATCCTCTGTGCATTCTTGAACGGCCTGTCGGGCAAGGTTTCACCGTCGCCGCGGCGCCCACCCATGATGAGCGTCAGCCCGAGATCGCGTCCGTCGCGGAGTACCCGAACCGGTACGCGGTCCCCGGGGCGCGTCTCGCGGGCCGCGTCGATCAGGACTTGGCGGGTTTCGATCGTGCGGTTGCCGAACTCGCGGATGAGGTCGCCGACGCGCAAGTCGTACTCTTCGGCGGCGGTCCCACGGCCGATGCTCGCAATCTCGACACCGCGGTCGGTCTCGCGCGGCGTCAGCCCCACGTATGGCTCCTGGCCGTTCATCCGCCGCATCAAGGCGTCGTAGGCGAAGTCGTCTCGGATCGGATCGAGGTCCGAGTCGTTCGTCATGTGCTCTTCGTCGTTCCAGCCGTTGTCGATTGAGTCGCGCAAGGCGTCGAAGGCCTGGCGGCGCAACTGCGCCGATTGCGGCTCGTCGACCGTCTCCGACCAGAGGCTGTAGGTGCATGCGAGGTTGTAGTAGGCGACGAATGACGTCGGGTCGTGCTCGAGCATACGCTTAAAGACCTGCTCCGCCTGCTCCCATTGCTCGGCGTCAAGGTGCTCGATCCCCAGCCCGTTCAGTTCCTGGAACTCTTGGGGCGAGATACCTCCGCCGTCGCCGTCCACGCCGACGCCCTCGATCAGCTCGTTGTCTTTCATCCGATCGAGGTTCTCCACAAACGGCGTGATCCAGGTGCCGTTGTTGACCCGCGGGTTGCTGACGTCGATCGAGACGTTGATCGCGATCAGGTTGCCGTTCAGGTCGAACATCGGGCCGCCCGAGTCGCCGGAGATCAGCGGCGCGTCAACGACGATGTGCCAGGCTCGGGGTTCCTGGCGAATCGTGTGGATGCGGCCGATGCGCACAACCGGCGGGCGGAACTGGGCAAAGCCGGATTCCTCGGTTTCGGTACCCAGCGGGTGGCCCATCGCGATGACCCACTGACCTTCGACCGCGTCGAACGTATCCCCCAGGTCGACATACTGAATAGCCGCCTCGCCAATGTCCGCATGGACGAGTCCGTAGTCGGCGTCGTGGTTCATCCCCAAGGTGCGCCCCTGATACGAACTGCCATCTGAGAGGAAGACGCGCACACTACGGTCGCGACGCTGAATGACATGGGCGGCGGTCGCGATGTAGCCGTCCTCGGAGATCAGTGTGCCGGAGCCTCCCGCACCTCCCAATTGCAGCCCGACTACCGCGGAGCGCACATCGTCAACGACATCGACGACCCGCTCTTCCAGCTCCGCCAAGTGGTCGAACGAACTCGGCGTCGAGCGGTCGAGCCCCAACTCCGTGGTCTGCGCCTCGGCCACCGCCACGGGCATGAAGAGCACGGCAAATACTGCAAGAACCTGTAAGGGCCGCGCTACCTGTGAAATCCAACTCATTCTGCGTCTCCTCCATCCGATGAGGATATCGGTCGTATCTGCGCCGCAGCCAATCCGAACGGACGGCAGCCGCGCACCCGTATGGTAGATGCAGCCGCGAGCGGGTTTCGTTTCAGAAAAAGTGGGGTCGCGGCCGTGGGAGCATTCCCGCACCCTACAACCAGCGGCGCGAGCTTGCGACGCAGGCGGAGCCGAATGGTAGTGGAACGACCAGCACCTCCGATAAGATGGCCGGCAGCCCTGGGGTTGTGCGGGTGCGCGTGACGCTATCCTTCGCCTCCCAATTTCCATGCGAGGGAGGGAAAAGAGGAGACGGTTGTTCGCCCCGCGCCCCACGGAGGGCTGCTCGAATGCGTTCGCAACCACGTACCAAAAGTGCCCCCCTGCTACCGGCGCGCACGGTTCCGAATCGTTTCCTTCCTTAAAGGATCGCAGGCCCGTTGACGAGATTATGTTGCCATGTGCTGGCTTTGTTCTGTAAACAACCCCTTGGCCCAACTGATTGCTCCGCGTGACGACGAGCCACGGATCGTCGGAGAACGCGTCAGCACCGAC
>SKZP01000029.1 GCA_007127275.1 Planctomycetota bacterium | reverse complement strand
GCGCGCCACCCAGACCTCTCCCATGCCGCCTTGGCCGAGCTTCGCCTCGAGGGTGTAACTGCCGAAGCTGTCGAGCTTTTCCTCGGCTTCCTCCAGTTCGGTGCTTGCCTCGACCAGCTTCTCTCGCAGGCGGTTCGAGCGGTAGGCGACAATGATGGCGATGCCACAGGTAATCCAAACGCCGAGGGAGGCGGTGAATGTCGCCAGCGTGATTTGGTAGTGCGTCGCCTCCCCGTAGCCCACGCTCGCCGCGTAAAGGGGCACACCTACGGGGATGGCGGCGGCGGCAATCAGCGCCATCAGCAGGTGGTAACGGTTCGTGCCCGGCACAAGCAGCGGGAAGGTAACGACCATCAACGAGACCCACGTCGGCAGCATACGCGCCCCGTCGACGTCGAGGTTGCGCACCCCGTAAAAGGCGCCGATGCCGAGGAACATCACAAAGGCAATTCCAGCAAGGACGTGCCGCGTCCTGTTGGTGATGCGCGAGGAGCTGACGAGACGAACGAACAATATGGCCACGGTGAGCACGACGGCAAGTTGCACCCCGCGCCGAATATACTCCGCGGTCGTCCAGCCTCTTCGCTCAAGCAAGACCTCCAAGGTCACCAGCACAAATGTTGCAACGAGCAAAAGCCCCGTGAAAATGAACACGTAGGTCTTGATACCGCGGATCAGGTCGCCCGTCGGATCCCCGGTTGAAAAGGTCCATCTAGCGTCCGAGCCCTGGCTGCTTGGCTGTGAGTCAGCATCGCGGGGTATCGGTGTTTTGTGTTCCGCAACAACCATGCTCGTTGGGGGAAGAGGAACCGGGGCCGGGGGAGGCTAGGCAGATATCTTACGGGGATGCCCACTGACGAGGCAATGCTACAGCCGACGCATAGGCGTTTATTTGGAGTTTCGTTCACTCCCAAAACCCCAAAGCGTCGCGAAAAAAATCTTGAGCGAGAACCGCAGGCTCCTCAAGCCCACCGACTGCGTCGGTGCTCCCCCTCCTCGGTTGTATCCGCGGGTTCGGAGGGGCGGGCAACGGGAAACGAGAGCTGTCACCCGTGTGTTCGGAGGGCAGGCCTGCCACGTGTATTCAGGGCGTGTGCGAACGGACGGCGTTTGCTGTTCGGGTTTTCGGGATTGGAGAGCGACGTTCAGTGGTCCGCCATACGCACAGCAGTCGCTGGATACGTGCGGCCAAACAAAAGCCGACACCGCCCGAGTCGTGCGTTGCGTTGACGCGCGTTGCCGACGAAAATGACGGGGGTGCCACGGATGACGGTGGCGCCACGGTTCGGATTTATGTTTGGTTGACGGGGCGTTGCGCCGTGGTTGTTGGTGCGACGCGCTTCGTCCCTACGCTACCCTTTGCCTCCGCAACGAACGCTACGCCCACCGAAGTCGATGAAACGCGAACAGATTGAGCGCTGCATTCAGAAGCATCCCCAGGCCGTCACTGCTTTCGTGGAAGAGCATGTGCGCCTCTTGGGTGGCATGGCCGTGGTTGCCGCGGGACATGTCGAGTCGCCGCGCCTCGCCGAGTTGTCGGCGGATGCCGTCGCCGGGGCGCTCAAGGAGATGCGGCGGGCGCCGGCCGGGCCGCGCTTTGCGCCGTGGCTGCGCCGTGTGGGCCTCGAGGCGGTGTGGCCGGGTCGGGTCAAGCCGGTGCCGGGGCTGCCGCGGGCACTGGGGGAGCGGTATGCGCCACTCTCGGCGGAGGTAAGTGTCGGGGCGATGCGCGAGACGGTCTCGCACTTGAGTCCTGAGCACCGCCGCGCGCTGTGGCTCGTTGCCGGCGAAGGGCTGACTGTCGAAGACGCGGCGGAGACCCTGGGGCTCGAAGCGGACGAGTTCGCCGAGGAAGTGGACGAAGCATTCGAGATTTTGCGCCGCCACCTCAACGACCCGGAAGACGACCGCGCTCCGGTCGCTCCCTCGCATCCGGCGTGGCGCCTCGCCTACCACCGCGAGGACGCGTCGACACGCGAGGCCCTGCAGGACCAAGTCGCGCAGCACCGCGAAGCGACCGCCGCGCAGCAAATGATTCGCCGCGAACGAGCGCGCGTCGCCGCCGCGTTCGAGGCGGCGCCGGAGTCGGCCGAGGTCATGAGCGCCCTCAACGGGAAGGTGCGCCTCGGCACGCGGAAGCTTCCGGCAACAACGTGGCTGGTCGTTCACGTGCTGATTGCTGTTGGGCTGATTGCGGGGCTTGTCGCGCTTGCCGAATATGTGCCGCCGCCGGAGGTGGAGATGCGCCTTGAGGCGGGGGAGGCTTCCTACGGCCGCTGGCTCGGTGTGGATGCCGAGGCCGACATGCTCAAGATTGCCGACGAGCGGTGGCTCGAACTTGTTGCCCAGCCGAAGCGCGACGCGCGCGCAGCCGGATCCGCCACGGACGAGCGCGAGTCAGGCTCGACCTCGCTCGAGCCGGGCGAGGCGGTGCGCACGTCCTCGGCCTCGCGCGTGCACCTGAACATCTCCGGCCAACACGAATTGCAACTGGGAAGCGACTCCTTACTCTTGCTCGAGCCGCCGAGTGCCACGACACCGGTGCGCCTGCGCCTGGAACGCGGCACGGCGTACATGAACATGCGCGGCGCCGACCGCCTCGTTCGCCTCGACCTTCCGGGACTGCACCTGATTGGCACACGAGCCGAGGGGATTGTGAGGCGCGAGTCGGAGGGGGTGACGCTGTTCGTGTTGGCCGGCCGGATGGACGTGGCCGCCGCGGCGGGCGTCGAACTGAACGGCGTGCGCGTGCGGGACGTGTCCCCTTCCGTGGCGGCGGCGGCGTCGGAGGGGCGTTTCGTGGCGCAACTGGCGGCGGGGCAGGCCGCGTTCATCCCTGTTCAGGCGGAAGGAGGTGCGACGCCCGTGGAGGCGGCCGGCAACGGCTCCGCACGTACCGTCCGCTCCGCCACAGCCGCCGTCGTCGGTGCTCCGCAGCCGCTTCCGCGCTACCGTCGGTCCGGCTTCCACGTGCCGAGCTTCGACGACCCGGCGGATGACGAACTCGCCGTTTCCCCCGGCTTCGTGCGCCGCCTCTTTCTTGGCGCGAACGGCAACCTCAAGGTGCGACTGCATTGGCTCGACCCGCTGCGGTTTCCGTTGTCGCTGGACGAGCTACCGCCGCACCTGCTGGATGTGATGGATGAGACTCGCCGCGCCCGCGAGGATTTGCGCGCCTCTCGTGAGCAGTTGCGGCGTCAGGTCGACTCGGCGGCGGTGCAATCCACCAATTTGTCGCTGCTCGCCGCGGACCTCGAACGGGAGTCGCATGCGCTCAAGGCCGAGTACGCGCAATTGCGACGCTCGCATCTGATGTTGCTCGAGTTGTTGGCCGAGCGGGGACGCCTCGAACGGCGCTGGTTGCGGCAAAGCGGCGGAGGTGAGGCGTGGGAGCCTCACCTGTTGACGAGCGACCCGTTGGGGGTCAAGCGCTTTGCGGCACGGGGCGCGCGTGACGTGGTGCGTGCCGAGCTCGAGCGCCTCGAGTCCGTGGAGCGGCGCAAGCTCTTGAGCCAGCTCTCGCTCGACCGGCTGGAGCCGGAATATGAAGAAGTCCGCGCAGAGCTAGCCCGCGAGACGCGCGAACTTGAGCAGATGCGCGAGCAGCTGGCCACGCTCGAGGCGCAGTTGAGCGGCCTCGACGAATTGGACGAACAGCGCCGGCAACTCGAACGCGAGCACCGCACCCTCGAGCAGACGCTGCGCGCCACGAAAGAGCTGCTCGTCGAGACAAGCGACGCGTTGGAGGAGGCGAGCGAGCGCCGGCCACAACTCGCCGAGCGCCTTGAGGAGGCGCGTGCTGCGCAAGCGCGTGCTGCGGAGGCGCAAGCGGCGCTTGCGCGGGTGGAGGCGGAG
>SKZP01000042.1 GCA_007127275.1 Planctomycetota bacterium | reverse complement strand
GCGGCGCAGGAGCCGGCAAGCGTTGCGAATCACGTGCGGGAGGCGCGCCGTGAGCTTGCGTTGCGCTTGCGCAATCCGCATGCGAAGCACGCGCCGGCCGAGGCCGCGCCACGGGCGTATGCGGGGATGTCCGCCGTGGCCGCAGGTGAGTTGCAGCGGCTGCTGGGGGAGATGCCGGTGGGAGCGCTCAAGCAGCAGGTGCTCGGTTCCGAGGCGACGTTGGCAGAGGTCGTTGCGGCCGAAGCGCCGGCGGACGCGTCGACGGCACCCGTGGCGTGGAATGCGATGGAGGCCTGGGACCGGTTGCGCGGGCGGCTGACAACGCCGAGCAACGACGGCGAGGAAGAGTTCGCGAATGCGTTGCACGAAGCGGCAAAGGCTGCACTCGACGAGGCAAACTCCGAATCCGCGCAGCGCGTCCTCTTTGCCGCCGGCGTGTTCGGGATGCCTGCCGAGCAACGCGGCGAGTTTGCGCGGTCCGCGCTTCGGATCGCGCGAAACTCGCAGGCGCCGGAGTCCCGGCGAAGGCAAGCCGCGGCTGCGTATCTTGAGTCGGCCTTGACGGCAATTGCCAGCGGTGAACGGTTGCATCAGGCGCTCACAGGCCTCGGGGACGGTGAGTCAACCGTTTATGAAGCACTCGCGGATCTAGCGGAACGTGCGCTTTTGTCGCAGCGAGCTTGGCAGCAACGTGCCGGCTTCCACGGTGTCCTTTTACTCGCCCGGCTCGCGCAACTCTTCGATGATCCACGCATCTGGGGCGAGTTCGACCGGTTGCGGCAACGTACCCCGCAACTCGACCGCTGGGTGGCAGATGCACTCGGCGCATTGCTCGGTCACGACGGCGCAGGCGGGGACGCAACAAAGCAACCGGCGTTGCCACTTGCGCTCGCGACCATTGATCTGCAACGCGCGCAGCAAGCGCGGTTGCGCGGCCACGGCGAAACGGTGACGCTTCCGTGGGCCGGTGATGCACTGCGACGGAGCTTGGATGCCGTGGCACCGCAGCACTGGTACACGACGCTGGCCCAGCGTCTCGCCATGGACGAAGCGGCGGCGCTCGACCGGTTTGCCGCGCAGGGCGGTCATGCCGGGCGGTTGCTTGTGTTGTCGGTGCTCGACGGGCTGTTGCGTGGCCTGCGAGCCGAGCAGCGCACGACCATTGCGCCACGGCACGAGGATGAGGCCGCGTTGTCGCGGATTGCGCAGATGCTGCAAACGACCCGCGCGTTACTTTGCCGCGAGCAACTGGCCCAACACGGCGTTACGGATCACGACCAGCCGTGGTGGCTCGTGCGCTACTGGCTCGACGGTGCGGAAGCAAACGAATTTCGTGCGGATTCGCCGGCGCACCTGCTGGATTGGGCCGCCACGGCGTCGATGCAAGCTGAGCAAGCGCACCTCGAACGGGCCGCAACCCTCGAAGCGGCCGTGCCGCACGGCTCGGCGCTGGAGCGCGATGTCGACGGTCGACACCCGCACGACCTACCGCGACGCACCTGGCAAGCGACACAAAACGCCCTTGTGGAGAGCACAGAAACCATCGCCGACTTGGAAGCGGACATTGCGGAACAACTCCAAGAGTGGACGGACGAAGCACGACACGAGGAGGTGCTCGAAGCACTGCAACAACCTGTCCGCCTTGCAACGGTAGACGCGCAGCATCAAGTAGCCGCCGCACAAGCCGAAGTGGGTCGGGCGACAGCCGAGCTCGAAGCCGCCGAGGCGAACGCGCTCGCCGCGAAGATGGAAGTGGCAGCCGCCGACGCAATGGCCCGGGCCAGCCAGCTTGAGGTGCAACGCAAAGAGGCGCTGCAAGAAATCACACGCCTTGAAAACAGCTACCGCGAACTTGAGGAAAGGGCGCGCGAACTCGAACGCCAGTTGGATCAACGGCAGCGGCAGCGGGCTGAGGTTGAGGAAGACCAAGCGAAAAACAAACTCAGGCGAGCTCACGTATGTGCGCAGATTGCCGCAAAGGCGCTCGACATTCTGCATGGCCAGGCGCAGCAGCTACACGCGCTGCTCGTTGAGCCGACGACCTTCCGCGACTCTGCCGGCGAAGAAGTGACCGTGCGTGGCGCAATTGGCGCGGTGATGCACGAGCTGCAAAACGTGGTCGACGCGCGCTTGAGCGAGGCACTCGACGAGGCGGAGCGGCGCCTGCGCCAGGAACGTCGCTGGCCCTGGATTCGCAATCTAATCGAAGTTGCCTGCGCATGGGCCGGGAGGCTTCTCGGCGCTGTTGCCGGTGGCCCGCTTGCCGCGGTTACCACCGCGATCGGCTACTACGCTGGCTCTGCGGCGGGAACCTTGGCAGGTCACGAAGCGCGCGACTTCGTCGATTCGCTCGCCGAGGGGCAACACGCCGGGAGCCTCACGCTTCCCTCGGGCCTCGCGGCCATTGTGAACGAACTCGGGGCGACGGACCCAGACCCAACATGGGCCGAGCAGATCGACGAAGCCCTTGCCAGCGCCCTGCGCAACTTCCCCCGCCTCCTCGATGAAAATGTCTGGCTCGCAGCAACAGCAGACCTGGGTTTCGATGATGTTCCGGAGTTGCTCGACGCGGTCCGCAGTTTTCAAGACGAGCACACCCAACCACTCGATTCGATCGAGTCGCTAGAGCATCTCGCGGAGAACCTAGACGAGCATTCGTTGATCCAGCCCGACACCGAGGTCGTCTATCTCCGCTTCGATGTGCAACAAGAGATGGTCGAAACTCTGGCCCAGCATCTCGCGAGCGAACTTTCGGAGGAAGCGATCAACAACCTCGGCGCGCGACTTGGAAAGCGTCTCGACACCACAGGTGTGGTTCGCCGCCAAGCGAAGTTGATCTTGCTAGCGGCTACCGACGAAGGGCAATGGCTTCGACAGCGGCTCGGCAAGGCGGTTGTCTCCTGGGCGATCTCGGAGGGCATCGACTGGGCTAGGGCTCGTGATCGCATTGAACCGGTCACCGCGAAGCTGTTTCCCAACCCCGATAAGCGCCATGCGGTTCACGACGAAATCCAACGGGAACTCTCCCGCAGCGGCATTGACCGCAACCTACAACGCCTCGTCGCGGATTGGCAGGTCGGCCTCGAACAGCATGTACAAACGATGTCGCACATCCATACAAGCTATCTGCAGGCGGCAGCCGACGCACGAAGCGACGTAACACGCGCCCGGCTGACACGCGATGGACTGCGACGAACCCGGGATTACCTGCGCGGTACGTTCCGCACGTGGCTCACCAAAGAGCGTCGCGAGTTCGATTCGCAGTTGGACGAGGTGCGCGAGCGAATCAACGAGCAAAGCGACCACGTGAAGCAACTTCTCGAGGAGATCCATGATCGCACGCAGGATCACGCCAATGCGGCAGTAGCGCTCGAACGGGCGGAGGCATTGTACGAGCGGGCATCGGTGAAGGCCGATGCCAGCGTGATCGCCTCGGCGCAGAGCCGCTTGCAGGTGGCCGTTGCCGGCCTTGCCGAGCGCATCGCCGAGGAAGAAGCGGAGGCCACGCAGTACCTGCACGAAGCCGCAAAGAAGCGCAAGCAAGCCGAACACGACCGCGCCCGCGCCGCACAGCACGCACGTGAAATGGCCGAGGCCCGCCTGCGCGGGGCGGAAGCAAGAGCTGCCGAGGCCGAGCGCATCCGAGAGGAACAACAACGGCACGGCCACACCCAACACGCCGCCGCCGAGCTAATGCGCCTGCACGAGCTAAGGCAACGTCACGCCGAAGCAACCGAACAAGCCCTCGAACACTACCGCGAGTTGCTGCGCCACATCCGCGCCGCCGGCTTTGGGCCAGAAGCCTGGGGAGACGTGAGGCCCGACACAATAAACTCGCAACAACCGTGGAGCCGGC
>SKZP01000112.1 GCA_007127275.1 Planctomycetota bacterium | reverse complement strand
CGCGAAGCGGAGCGGCTGCTACGCCCCGGCGGCATGCTGCTCGCCGACAACGCCTTCGCCTTCGGCGAGCTTTTCGCGCAAGAGCCGCAAGACCGCGAGACTCCGTTCATTCGCGAATACAACGAGTGGCTCAGCAACAACCACGCCTTCCAAAGCATCATTCTCCCCTACGGCGACGGCTGCTGGTGCGCGGTGCGCCGCGAGCATTGAGTCGAAACGTCGTGCGGGGACATCTACCTTCTACCAAGCCCACGGGCTGCGGCCCGTGGGTGGCATCCCACGCAGATCCATGGGCTGCGGCCCGCGGGTTGCACCCCACGCAGATCCACGGGCCGCAGTCCGTGGGTGGCACCGCACGCAGACCCAAGTATCGCACCCCGTGGGCTTGTTGCCAGTGGCGAATGCCACAAGCCCTCCGAGCGAGTGTGTCGCCTCGAAGGGCTTGTGCTTGACGTGCTGCCCCGTGCTAGTCGGTTTGATCTGCCAGGCGGCCCAGGAAGATTGCTGCGTCCGTTTTGGTGTCGCGGATCAGGAAGAGAAACGGCCGGTCTAGCGTGACCTCGAGGTCCGGAGCCGACGGCGCGGAGCGCAGTCCCATGACCACGGCGGTGGCCGCGGCCGCTTCCGTGCCTTCTTCGTCGAGATCAATCGTCGCTTCGTGCAAGACGCTCGTGATCTCAATCTCGTCTTCGTCGGTCATGCCCGAAAAGTCAGCGGCAGGCGTGAACGCCTCGGGCATACCCATCTCTTCGAGGATGCTGTTGAGCGAGAACTCGCTGGTCATGGAAAAGCGGGGCATCGCCAGCCGCACGCGTCCCGAGCGCAGCGAGTCGAATGACTCGAAGACTTCACCCTCGGCAAGGCGCCGCTCGAGCTCGGCCAGCTTGCCTTTTTCGGGAAAGAGGATGGTCATGGCTTGGTTGGAGAGGCGGTAGGGAAGTTCCAGTACAAGGTAGTCCTCCTCTTGGGTGAAGCGCGCCGGGACTTCGCCGTGCATCATTGGCATCTGGACTTCGTCGCCGTTGATGGTGGTGAAGGTGCGCTCGCGGGTATTCGACTCCTGGAACTGGGTCTCCCACTGGGCGAGGAAGTAGACCGCGTTGGTCAGCACGTACCGCGTCAAGTCGTCAATGGCCCCCTGGGGGATCAACTCCTCAATGAGGTCGTTGGTCTTTTCCGCCACCCAGCGGTTGATCCGTTCGCGCTCCTCCTCGGGCTGGCCGCGGAAGTCGGCGGGGCGCACAGGAAGGTCGAAGTGCGCCGTGAGCCGGTCGAGGTAATCCTGGCGGAACGGCAAGGACTCGTCGTGCCAGGCGGCATTCGCAATCCGCAGTTTGGAGGGCTCCCAGTCCTCGGGCATGTTTTCGCTGCGCTCGTGGCGGCGCGTCAGCTTCGCTTCGAGTGCGGCAGCCGCGGCAATGTACCGCTCCGTCTCGAGCTCAATGCGCAAGACCTCGCGGATCTCCTCGGCGGTGCGGCCGCGGGCACCGGGATAAACAAGGCCGAGGGCCCGGTGTACCGAGTAGGGCGAGAAGAAGAGGTTCGCCTCCGCGTCGTCACGGTTGGTCAGAATGCTGTACATACTGCCGCCGAAGGCATTCATGCCGCCCACCAGCGTCGCGACCTCGGCCTTTCCATCCGCTTCCTCTTTGGCCGCTGCGCCGCGTTCCTGGTCCGCAAGGGTGGGTGCCGCATCCCCCGAGAGCGCCGGGACGAACAACCAAGGCAGCGCAAGCACTGCCACGAACAAGAGACCACGAGGCGAGCCGAACAGGCGACGGGTAACCATACCGAGCTCCTTCGAGAAAGATTCCACTCAAGGCACCGCAACGGGACCGACCCCGCTGAGGACCCACCAGTACTCTCTTTCGACGTGCTGACCCCGACAAGGATTACGAAAATTCGTGGCGTACCAAAGCGGGCAAGCGAAGCGAGGGCACGCGGCGACCGGCGCCGTCTCTCCCGAGGCTTGGCGGCGTCGGGTCCCGTGCAACCCGTAGTCAGGGAACTTGATTCTACAAGCCCACGGGCTGCGGCCCGTGGGTGCGCGTCACCGAGTACAGGAAACCACGAGCCGCAGCAGCCCGTGAGCTTGTGCCCGACTTTCCCGTCTGCGGGATGCACGGCGTCGGGGTGCGTCGGGGTGCGTTGGGGTCGGTGCTGTGGCATTCGGCGGTGCGAATGGTATACGGGCATCTGCTCGCTACTACCAGCACGTTACGCGTACTACGCAGTTTCAACCCGTGGAGGCATTGCACCATGTCCAAGGTATCCGTGATTGGCGCCGGTTATGTCGGCGAGGCCGCGGTTAAGCATTTGGCGCAGCGCGAAGTCGCGGACGTCTTCGTCTTCGACATTGTCGAGGACATGCCCAAGGGCAAGGCGCTCGACCTGATGGAGTCCGCCCCCATTGTCGGCTACGACCGCCGCATCACCGGCGTTAGCGTCAACAAGGACGGCGACGGCTCCGAGTACGCCGCCCTCGAGGGCTCCGAGGTGGTGATTGTCACCTCCGGGATGCCGCGCAAGCCGGGGATGAGCCGGGACGACCTGCTAAAAATCAACGCGGGCATTGTCGGCGGCATTGTCGAGAATCTCAACAAGTACGCGCCGGATGCGAAGCTGATTGTCGTGACCAATCCGCTCGACGTGATGTGCATGGTCGCCTACCTGAAGCTCGGCTGGCCGCGCGAGCGGGTGATGGGCATGGCCGGCGTGCTCGACTCGGCGCGCATGGCCTGGTTCATTGCCGAGGAACTGAACTGCTCGGTGCAGGATGTTCGTGCCATGGTTCTCGGCGGCCACGGCGACACCATGGTGCCGCTGCCGCGCTACACGACGGTCAGCGGCGTACCGGTGACGGACCTGATTGCCAAGGACCGCCTCGAGGCCATCAACGAGCGCACCGCCAAGGGCGGCGGCGAGATTGTCAACCTGTTCCGCAACGCAAGTGCGCTCGGCAGCGCCTACCACGCCCCCGGCATTGCCTCGGCGATCATGGCCGAGAGCATTGTCCGCGACCAGCGGCGCCTCTTGCCCACCGCCTGCTACCTCGAGGGGGAATACGGCGTCAGCGGCATGTACCAGGGTGTCCCCGCCTTCCTCGGCAAGAACGGCGTCGAGAAGATTGTCGAGCTTGGGCTCGACGAAAGCGAAAAGGCGCTGTTCAACCGCAGCGTCGAGCACGTCGAGAAGGCGGTGAAGGAGATGCGCGAACTCCTCGGCATCTGATGGTCCCCGTCAATCCGCCCGGGTTACCACCGCCGCCGCTGGCGCCGCTGTGCTCGCCCCCATCCGGTGGCGCAAAGCACTACGGTTGCCGGCGGCAGTGGATGAAGCGGTCATTGGGCCATTCGACCTCAATGTGGTTTGGGCCGTGCTGCGTGACGAGCAGATACTGAAACGGCTGCGCCATCATCTCGTCCCAGGTGAACTGTAGCCAGATCTGGTTTATCCCACACGGAATGCCGGAGGCTCGGGTGTAGGTGGCGACGTGACGCGGTGCCGTTTCGCCGTCGTAGGTCAACGAAAAGGCGCGTTCCTCGAAGGCAAGCGTCACCGCAAGGTAGCCACTCCATTCGAGGTCACGGCGCATCTGCGCGGTCGAGACATTCAGGCGCTCAGCCTCGTGGGCAACTGTGGCCGACTCGTCGACACGCCAGCGGCCGAGCAGCTCCACAGGCTGAAACCCCAACCGTTGCGCACTTGATATGGATTGAGTCATGGCAACTGCTTTCTTCGGTTTCCCACTCGGGAGTTCGCATTTCCGTAGCCCCGCAGGGGGCGGCCGCGGGTGCAGGCGGCAGCCTGAATACCGGTAAGGCGTGACAAGCAAGGCGAGCGCAGGGCGTCAGCCCTGCG
>SKZP01000628.1 GCA_007127275.1 Planctomycetota bacterium | reverse complement strand
GTGCCAGACTCGCTGTACGCACCGCGTGGGGGGCCGTCTCCATACCCGGCGAGCAAGCGGCGCGCCTTCGCCCCTTGCCCCTCCGGGCGTGTCGCGGTGTCGTCCGAGGCGCTTACGCGACTGGGTTCGCCGGCCGAGCCGGTGCGAGGCGGGGAATACGTCGCTGTCATGGTCCGCAATGTGTTATGTCCATACGCGTCGTCGGCGCATCCGCCGCGAATGGTAACGCGCCTGAGAGCGTTTGGGAACGAAGTATTGCGGTAGTGAGGCGGCGCTCCCGACGTTCGCAACCGAGGCTCCGAAAGTTCCTAGGTTTCCCTACCTCACTGGGCGGTATAGCCGCCGTCGATGACCAGCTCGCTGCCGGTGACGAATTTCGACTCGTCGCTTGCCAGGTAGAGTACGCCGTAGGCAATGTCGTCGGCCTCTCCCATGTGGCCCAATGCGTGCAGGTTGCCGACCTGCTCGCGGAAGGCCTCGGCACCCTGCGGCGAGCGCTTTGCGACCTCCTCGACCATTGGCGTCCAGATGAAGCCCGGATGCACGGAGTTGACGCGAATCTTGTCCTTGGCGTAGAGCATTGCGTCGGTTTTGCTCATCAGGCGCACCGCCCCTTTTGAGGCGTGATACGGCGGAAAGTCCGCCTGCGAAACGAGCCCGTAGATGGATGAGAGGTTGACAATGCTGCCGCCGCCGCGGGCGCGCAAGTGCGGCACCGCATGCTTGGTGCAGAAGAAGACGCCCTTGACGTTGACCGCCATCACTGCGTCCCACTCCTCCTCGCCCAGCTCGTCGGTCGGCTTGTTCGCGCCGCTGATGCCGGCGTTGTTGACGAGTACGTCCAGGCCGCCGAACTCCTTGACGACGTCGTCGCAGACGCGCTTGACGGCCTGTTCGTCGCGCACATCGAGGTGCCAGTACCGAGCCACGCCGTCCTGCTCGCGGATTCGCGCCGCCAGTGCCTCGCCGGCTTCGTCGTTGACGTCGGTGATTGCGACACGAGCCCCTTCGGCCGCCAGCACCCGGCACGTCGCCTCTCCCAGTCCAAGCGCCCCGCCGGTGACCAGCGCCACTTTTTCCGCAACCCGTTTTTGACTCATGTTGATTACCCTTTTCGCGTAGTTGATTCGCCCCCGGTCATACTAGTTAGATACGCGCGACTAGCGAATTCGCTTCCCATCAAATGAAGGGAACACACACGGGGGAAAACGCGTGGCGGTGGCTGGGTCGCGGAGGTCAAGCAGTTTGCAAGGTTTGGGAGCACGTCGGGGGCCGGCTTTTCTTGACACAAAGAACACCGGGAGGAGCGAGGAGAGCTCGTCAGCGGCGCAGGTTGCGCAGGGAGAAGATGTCGTCGTCAATTTCGACGTTGTAACGTGCCTCGAGGATGCGCAACGTCGTTGATTCGTTGCGCGCATCTGCCGGGATGACGCGCATCACGCTTGGCACTTCCCGGTCGTCGAATTCGCGGATCTCGTGGTAGGTGATGTAGCGCACCGCCTCGAGGTCCTCGTCGTGGTAGACCACGAACATCGGCTGATACGACTCGGCCCGCACCGTCACCATCACCTTGCCCCACTCGACCGGGGCATCCTCCTTCGGCGTGCACTTGATCTCAATGACCTCGTAGCCGCGGCGCTCCCCTTCGAAGGTGATCTCGAACTCGTAGTCCTCGGCCATGCGGCTCTCCCGCACGAGGTCGTTGTTGGTGAAGTGGCTGCCCGCCCAGGAGGCGCCCATCATTGCGGGACTCAAGCGAATCACCCGGTCGGTGCGCGGCAGGTAGTTCCAGATGTTCTGGTCGTCGCGAAGGGTCGCCATGCCCCGCTCCCGCGCTGGCGAGGTGATCCGAAAGAGGCTTTGTTTGCGCCCTTGCGTCCAATACTCCATCTCGAGCGTACGCTCCCAGCCCTCCTTCTTGATTTCCATGCGCATCTTGCCGCGGCTCGAGTCCGCCCGGTGCAGGTCGTCAATGTGGTCGAGGATCTCCTCGGCACTCATGCTTTCGTCGTCGCCGTCGTCCTCGTTGGCAGCCGCATCGTTTTCATCATCATCATTTTCATCATCTGCGGCTGCAGCTCGGTCATTGTCCGCGAGCACCGGCACACTTACTGCGACGGAAAAACCAAGTACGAGCAAGAGCAAAAGTGGCAGCCGCAGCAGGGCACGCACGTCGAACATAGGTGTTATCTCCATTCTTCGTTTCTCAAAGCAAGCGTTTCCAAGCCCACCGACTCGTTGGTGGGCTCCCGTTTGCATCGCGGAAAGGCCACGAACATGGCGAATACCCCCACTCGGTGAACCGTCGTGCGCAGCCCAATTCCCCGAACGAGTCGGCGTCGCACAACGACGAGGTCGAGGCCTCCCCGGATTGCGAACGGGAGCCCAGAGGGACGCACTCCCTGGGCTTGGGCGTGGGCGTGTTATTGCAACTCCACGCTCATGGCGACGGCGTTGCCGCCACCGAGGCAGAGGCTTGCGAGGCCCGTTTTCGCGTCGCGGTCCTTGAGCGCGTACAGCAGCGTCGTGAGGATGCGCGCGCCGCTGGCGCCAATGGGGTGGCCCAGCGCGACGGCGCCGCCGTGCACGTTGATCCGTTCCGAGTCGAGTTCGAGCACCTTCGGCAAGGCGCAGGCCTGGCTCGAAAAGGCCTCGTTGAACTCGTAAAGATCGAAGCTGTCGCGCTTGAGGCCCGTCTTCGCCTCAAGGTTCTTCACTGCTTCGACAGGTGCCATCATCACCCACTCCGGCGCCATGCCGCCGCTTGAATAGCCGGTGATCCGCGCGAGCGGCTTGAGGCCATGTTGCTTCACAGCCTCCTCGCTGGCGACGACCACGGCGGCCGCGCCGTCGCTGATTTGCGAGGCGTTGCCCGCGGTGACCGTTCCGCCGTCGGGCTTGAACACCGGCTTGAGCTTCGCCATCCCCTCGGCCGAGGCGTCGTGGCGCACCCCCTCGTCCTCGTTGAAAACGAACGGATCCCCCTTGCGCTTCGGAATCTCCACCGGCGCAATCTCCGCCGCGAACTTGCCGGCCTTCATCGCCGCCGAGGCGCGCTGGTGGCTTTTCGCGGCCCACTCGTCCTGTTGCTCGCGGCTGATCTCGTACTTCTCCGCGGTCAGTTCGCCGGTGTTGCCCATGTGGTAGTCGTTGTAGACGTCCCACAAGCCGTCGGCGACCATGCTGTCGACAATCTCGCCGTTGCCGAGGCGGTACCCGTCACGCGCCTTGGGCAGCATGTACGGCGCCTGCGTCATCGACTCCATGCCGCCGGCAAGCACCACCTGCGCGTCGCCTGCCTTAATTGCCCGCGCCGCCAGCATCACGCTTTCGAGGCCGCTGCCGCAGACCTTGTTGATCGTCGTCGCGGCGACGCTGTCCGGCACGCCCGCCCCACGCAGCACCTGCCGCGCCGGGTTCTGGCCAAGCCCCGCCTGCAACACGTTGCCAAACAGCACCTCGTCGACCTTGTCGGCCGCAATGCCGGCGCGCTCCAACGCCGCCTTCGCAGCAACGGTGCCCAGTTGCGTCGCCTTGACGTTGCCTAGTGTGCCCTGGAACTTTCCAATCGGCGTACGCGCCGCGGATACGATGTATACCTCGCCCATTCTTCTGCCTCCTGTTGCCTTGCTCAAGCGCTCGTCGACAGCGGGCGTCCGGCGAGCCGAAGCGCCGCCCCTCGAACACATTGCTACCTCCCCGCTTATACGCCCTACCCGCCACCCGGGCAACCTTCGGCGGGTGCAGCTGGCTTATGGTGGGCCACAAAATTAACCCACCCGCGCATTGAGATCCGGAATTTCATGCCCACGGGCCGCGGCCCACGCGTTGACGGATTCGACCCATGGGCCGCGGCCCGTGGGCTTTG
>SKZP01000598.1 GCA_007127275.1 Planctomycetota bacterium | reverse complement strand
CGAACTGATAAAACGATTCGGACACCGACGCCGGGTCGCCAGGAACGCCGTGATTCACCCGAAGTCCCACGGGAGCAGAATAGGGCTGTCCCTGTCCATCCACTATACGCACCTTCACGTTGCGCATGAATCGTGCGAGGGTAACCGTTACCTCGCCATGTATCGCATACGGTAGAAGATCTATTGTCGTTGGATGGTGTGCTGGCGCTGCGACACTAACCGAAAGCCCGGCATCTTCCCAGATCGCGAACCGTATACGCCCTTGCTCGTCGGCTTCATGCGCGCCCAGTACAGGTTCATGATACTGCCGCTCTTCGTTCCATTTCATCACCTGTGCAATGGCTGTCGGAAGGGGCGCTCCATCCGGGTCAACGACGCGCAGGTGAAGCGCAGAGTGAGCAAGGTCGACAACAACGATTTCTTGAACCTCTTCGCTCTCGAGCAATACCGTGTCGGGTTCAATCCGGTACTCGGCAGAGGGGTTGTCTGACTCCAAACGCATTTCCACGCCTGCCGGGACAGGTATTCGTGCCGTGCCGAATCCGTCGCGCTGGGTTGAGACTAGAGTGTCGGTCGTTAAGCGGCCCATTTCCAGAAGATCGTCTCCTGTTCGGTAAGCCAAATTGAGCGAGGTCAGCGGGGTTGGTGCGCCTCCGCTGTCTTCGAACGCAATCCGAAGCCACGCGGCCGGCGACACGTGAATGACGGGCACCTCCCCTTCCTTCCGCACGGCATCGGACAGCGGCATAAACGGGACCGATGTGCCAAACGGAAATCGCCGAGACAAATGTTGGACCGGATGCAATTGATCCTTGAAGGAAACGTCTTCCCCGGCGATTTTACGGCCTTGATGGACCATCCCGATGATGTCGACGGCGCCGTCACCGGTACGAACCCAAATTTGCGCAATGTTCACAACGGGCAAGACGAATCCCTTTCGACCCTGCCGGGTTTCGATCTCTAATTCGCGGGGTGTATCGAGTTCAACAATTGCCACACTTTGCACTCCGCCATCGCCCATTTCCGAATCGTCAATGGCAATCCAACCTTCTGGAATTTCCTCGTCTTCTACTTGCGGTTCGACTCCCGGCGTTTCAATCGGACTTTTTGGATCGTCACCTTCCGCACCTGTATCCGTTGGTTCAGGCGTCTCTTTGTCCGGCGCTTCCGTTTTGGGGTCCAGATCTACTTTGTCCCGCTCCGTCTTTGCCTGTTCGTCCGGTGACTGAAACTCAGGGTTGTTATGGAACAACAAGACGACGGCACCGGCGAAAACCAGAGCCGCAAAGGCATATACTGCCAGCGTTGTAGTTTTTCGGTTACTCATAGCTATTGCCTTTGCCAAAACGGGATGTCAAAAACCGAGTCGAAGGGGCGAACGAATTCGGCCCTTCGAGCCTCGCCAGCGATTGCTGCAATTCAATGGAAGCCTCCAGGTGGATGGAAGCCTCCGTACTACGTGGCTTCCGGGGAATACAACAATCGTAGCCTAGGTTGAAACGGAATGCAAGCGGCAACTCAAAAAAACGTTGACTTGTTGCTGCCGCAACTGCTCAACCATCGGCTGGTCCGCCAGCGGGCTCACGCTTCTATGCGTCGGAACGGGTCGCTCCGCCGACGATTCGATCGTTTGGCGGTGGCGGCGAATCTCGCGTCGATACAGGTGACGAGTCAGCGGAGTTTACTGCTGTAGCACAGCGCTCTATGCCAGATAAAAGGTGGCAAATAACCGAATGATTACGGGAGCCACTTCCGCTTGGCGGGACCTGGTCTCGAAGGAGGGCAGCAACGGTCGGCCGGGGCGATGGGGCCGGGTCGTGGCGGACATGCGGCGTGGCAGACGTGCAACGTGATTCCGTGTCGAGGCCAATACGGCGGAGGTCGGCGTTGCCTTTGACTTAGCGATACTTTGCAAATAGCTGATGTTCCCAAATGGCTCATGTGAGCTATTTTGAGACGGTTGTCAATGGGCTTGCAGGAGGTGGGGGTGGAGGGCGGCTTGGTGTTTGCTTTCTATGGCGCTTACGGCGGCGCTGGCGCCGGTTAGGGTGGTGGTGTAGGGGACGCTGTGGCGGATGGCGGCGCGGCGGATGCGGGTGTCGTCTATTTTGCTCGCTTTGCCTAGCGGGGTGTTGATCATCAGGACTACGGGGTCGGCTTCGTCGGCTAGCAGGTCGAGGACGTTGGGGCTGCCGGCGGCGATCTTTTGGATTTGTTCGCAGGGGACGCCGGCGGCTTGTAGGGCCTCGGCGGTGCCGCGGGTGGCGCAGCAGCGAAAGCCTAGCGTGTGTAGGCGGCGGGCGATCCTGGCGGCGGCGGGCTTGTCGCGGTCGTGCACGCTGATGAAGACGCGGCCGGCGCCGGGGCCGGGGGTGGGGATGGCCATGCCGGCGGCGAGCTGGGCCTTGGCGAAGGCGCGGCCGAAGTCGGTGTCGATGCCCATCACCTCGCCGGTGCTGCGCATCTCCGGGCCAAGCACCGGATCCTCCTCCGGGAAGCGGTCGAACGGGAAGACCGCCTCCTTCACGGCGACAAGCCCCCGCGGCGTCATGTCGCGGATCGGATCCTCGGCGAGGCTGCGGCCGACCATGCAGCGGGTCGCCACCTGAATCCAGGGGATGCCGGTCGCCTTGGACACAAACGGCAGCGTGCGGCTGGCCCGGGGGTTCACTTCGAGCACGTACAGCTCGTCGTTCTTTACCGCAAACTGCACGTTGATCAGGCCGCGCACCTTGAAGCGTTGGGCGAGTTGCTCGGTGACGTCGCGGATGTGCAGCATCAGCCCCGGCGGGGCGTGGAACGGCGGCAGCGTGCAGGCGGAGTCGCCGCTGTGGACACCGGCTTCCTCGATGTGTTGCATCACGCCGGCGATGCGGGTTTCGCGGCCGTCGCTGACGGCGTCGACGTCGTATTCGTAGGCGTCCTCCAGGAACTCGACGAGCTCCAGCGGGTTGCCGGCGCCGTAGAGCACCGCTTCGCGGGTGAGGTAGTCGGTCAGGCTCGCTTCGTCCCAGACGATCATCATGCCGCGGCCACCGAGCACGAAGCTTGGCCGCACCAGCACCGGGTAGCCGATCTCGGCGGCCTTGGCGCAGGCTTCCTCCAGCGACTCCGCGGCGGTGGCCCGGGGCATCGCGATGCCAAGCTCGGCCAGCGCCTGCTGGAACTGCCGGCGGTCCTCGGCACGGGCAATGTCGGCCACACTGGTCCCGAGAATCGGCACGCCGGCCGCGGCGAGTTCGCCGGCGAGCTTCAGCGGCGTTTGCCCGCCGAGTTGGACGATGACGCCCAGCGGTTGTTGGCGCTCGACGATCTCCAGCACGTCCTCGGTGGTCAGCGGCTCGAAAAAGAGGATGTCGGCGGTGTCGAAGTCGGTGCTCACCGTCTCCGGGTTGCAGTTGACCATCACCACCTCGAAGCCGAGCTCCTGCAGCGCCAAGCAAGCGCGCACACAGCAGTAGTCGAACTCGATCCCCTGGCCGATGCGGTTGGGCCCCGCCCCGAGGATGATGATGCGCGGTTTGCGGCCGAGTTGCAGTTCGTCCTCGCTGCCGTGGTAGGTGCTGTAATGGTACGGCGTGAACGCCTCGAACTCCGCGGCGCAGGTGTCGACGGTTTTGTAGACGGGCGCGATGCCGTGGCGCTGCCGCTGCTCGCGGACCTCGCCGGGGGTGACGCCGAGGCGCCCGGCGATTTGGCCGTCGGTGAAGCCATCCTCTTTCAACGTGCGCAGTGCATCCGCATCCACGCAAGCCCACGGACTTCGTCCGTGGGTCGTACCTTCATTTTCCGCGGGTGCGTTCACCACGGCGGCAGCGTTCGCCGCATCACCCGCCGTGTTCGACCCACGGACGAAGTCCGTGGGCTTGGGTT
>SKZP01000551.1 GCA_007127275.1 Planctomycetota bacterium | reverse complement strand
ACATTGCCGGCCGTTGTACCTTCGTACTTCCGGGTATCAATCACTTGTCTCATGGCATCTGCTCCAGTTCTCGCTTCCACTTGGCAAAGAGGCGAAACGCTTCCTCGTTTAGTACATGTTCGACGGGAAAGCGAATGCTCTTGGTGATGCGAGGCCCCTCACCCGCCTTCAACTCAATCTCGCGTTGAATCCATGACCAATACGCAACTTCTTTTGTGGCGTCATAGAAACAAACAATTACAGGCATCTTTTCCCGTTGCCATAGCATCAGATGACGAACACGGATCGGAAAACTGTATGCCGAATCGGTTCTCAGTCGATACTCGTCCGGGTGATCCGTCGCCTTTACTTGGAACAGCAGATACCCCGGTTCAACCGCCCCTTGATCATCAACCGTAATGATCGCTAGGTCAATTCCGTAATCGGCGAATCCGCTCAGGCGTTGACTGGCGAAGCCTGTCTTCAAGGCGACACGCTCTACCCAGTTCTCGCCGAGATCACCAATAACGTGCTCGCGTGTCCGTTGCGTGGGCTTGAACATTGCTCAAACGTGCTCGACGGACGCAAACGTACGCGTACCAGTGTAACAGAAACGGACATCAAGGCTTGCATATGAGTGCTGCTTCTTCTCGCTTCTTTTATGGGGATCCTGGACGGTATGCGCGGCGGCTGCGGCAGCGGTTGCAGGTGCGTGGCGGCGACGGGGTGCGGGATCCGGACTTTGCTCTTTCGCGACCGGCGGACGGGGATGAGTTGCTGGATAAGCTGCGCCGGGATCCGGTCGTGGCGAAGGCGTTGCAGCAGCGGCTGGCGACGGTGGCTGCTTGCGACTGGTACCTCGAGGCGCCGAATGCGGCGAGTGCGAAGCTCGTGCCGTACTTCGAGGCGTTGCTGGGTAAACTCGAGCGGTTTACCGAGGCGCGCTTGCTGCTTGGGCGGGCGGTGTTCGAAGGAATGCGCTGGGCGAAGATGCGGGGCCGCGTGACGACGGTTGATCTGCTCGGCGAGGGGCGGCCGCTGAAGTGGTGGGTCTGCGAGCGGCTGGCCGACGTGGACAAGCGCCGGCTGCGGCTGGATTGGGAAGACGCGGCGGAGGTGAGTGATGACGGTGGAACAACGCGCTCCGCTTCACCGCACTCCGCGTCGCGGCTAAACGAAGACAACGCGAACGCGCAACAACAACAACAACGCCGGTACGTCTGGCGCCTTTACGACCCCACCGCCGACCGCTGGCACCGCGTGGCGCATCCGGAGCACTTCGTGCGGCACCGCTTGCAGCGCGACGAGGCGAGCCTCGGCTACGGACGCGGCCTGCTCGAATCCCTTGCGGTGTACTGGCAGGCGAAGACGACGCTGTTTGCGTACATGTGCGAAGGAGCCGAGCGCTTCGCCTATCCTTGGATCATTGCGCGCATTGCGCCGGGCAGTGAGACCGCGCACAACACCGACCTCGGTGCCGGTTTCGTCACCGCCGAGCAACGCGCCGAGGCACTGCTGGACGCGCTGGAGCAGATGCGCAAGGCAAGCGTGCTTGTGCTGGATCAGGAGGACGACGTCGAAACCGTCGACCTCTCCGGCGAGGGCAACCGCCTGATTCTCGACCTCGTCCGTTACGTCGACCGCTGCATGGTCGAGCTGATCCTCGGCAGCTCCCTCCCCTACGGCGGCAGCAGCGACGGCGGCGGCAGCGGCAGTTCCGGCTCGTTCGCCCGCGCCAAGGTGGAAAAGGAAACCAGTGCGGACTTGCTAGCCTTCGACCGCGAGGCCCTCGAAGACACCCTCACCCGCGACCTGGTCGGCGCCCTCTGGCGCTACAACCAACCCGCCTTCGCCGCACTCGGCCTGGACCACCTCGAACCCCCACGGCTGCGCCTCGGCGTAGAAAGCAAACGCGACCCACGCGAAGCCATGGAGATCATTGAACGCGCCGCCCGCATCGGCTTGCCGCTCGACGCCGCCGAAGTCTACGACGCCCTCGGCCTAACCCGCCCAAGCGGCGGAGCCGACGTGTTGTTCGCGCAATCCCGCAGCCCCGAAGGGGCGGCTCCTCAATAGCCACGGGCTTCAGCCCGTGGTCCCCCTTGCATCACACCCGCGCCGTCATCACGTGCAAGCTCGTGTTCACATTCTCGCAGCCCCGAAGGGGCGGCTTCCTAATAGCCACGGGCTTCAGCCCGTGGTCCCCGTGGTCCCCGACGCGCGGCTCATTCCACTTGCATCACATCCGCGTCGTCATCACCGTGCAAACGGGCAAACATCTGCAATTCCGCGAGGAAGTCAAAGGCCGGAATGTTGCCGTGATGTATCTCTTGACGCTCAATGTAGCGAGTCACCTTCGGGCGAATCGACTGAGGTACCGTCAAGAGGTGTGTAAACGTTTTTCTTAGGCTGCGTCCGCTGATGGGTCGTCTTTGATTTTCGTTCGGGGTTTGTCGATTCGCTTGCCGTCTTTGTAGTGAGCTCCTTTGTAGACCTCCCTCATTTTCTCTGGAGCGTTGAGGCGGCGGAAGCTCTTCTGCGCGACCATCAACAGCTTGAAGATCATTGCCGTTGCGTTCTCTACCTTCTTGAAGCGCTTCGCGGCGTCGGTGCGCAGCCGTAGCGCGGCAAACGGCGATTCGACCGCGTTGGTCGTGCGCAGGTGTAACCAGTGCTCTTCGGGATAGTCGTAGTAGGCGACGAGCCGATCCCAATCCTCCTTGAGCACCTTTGCCGCGGCCTTGTGACCGTGGCGCTGGCACCATGCCTCGAACGTCTTGCGCTCCCTTTCAGCGTCCTTTTGCGTCTTTGCGTACATCACCTCCTTCAGCAGATGGCTCGCTTCCGGCTGCGCTTTCTTCGGCAGTTTGTCGAGCACGTTGACGATGCGGTGGTTCCAGCAACGTTGCTCGTCCGACTCCGGAAACACGTTGCGCAGCGCCGCCCAGAGCCCGAGGGCCCCGTCGCCCACAGCTAGGCGCGGCGCGTTCATGCCCCGATCGCGGAGATCGCGCAGCACCTCCGACCAGCTTGCCGTGCTCTCGCGATGCCCCGGCACAATCGCGACAAACTGCTTCGTGCCATCGGCGAGTGCCGCAAGCACGACGAGCAGCGCCGACTTCTCCTTCTCAAGGCCAGCCTTGACGTAGACGCCATCGGCCCAGAGATAGACGACCTCCAAGTCCGAGAGATCGCGCTCGCGCCACGCCGCCCACTCCGCGTGCCAGGACTCCTTGAGCCGCGCGATCGTGCTTGCCGAGAGCGGCGCGTCGTCGCCGAGCAGCCCGCGCATTGCAAGCTCGAAATCACCCTGGGCGAGGCCGTGTAGATACAGCTGCGGCAGGAGTTCCTTTACTTGCTTCGTGCGTCGCTCGAACAGCGGCAGCACTCGACTCTCAAACGGCTCGTCGAGCCCGCGCACCCGCGGCCGCCGAACCTCGACGGTGCCGCAACTGGTCGTCACCTTGCGGGGCTTGCCGTACCCGTTGCGATAGACCTTCCGTTGTTGCTCCTCCTCTCCAGCTTCCCGGCGCTCATAGCGCTCGCGGCCAATGAATCGGGTGACTTCGTCCTCGAGCACGCGCTGAATGAATCCACGCACATGTTCGCGGACATACTCTTCAAGCTGATCGTAGCCAATCGCCTCCTGGGGGAGATCCAGAGTTGCAGCCGCGCCAGAGTCAGCCGCTTGAGTGCTTGACGAACGATCCTTCTTCGTGGTCTTCTGATTTACACGAGCCATGGGCGGTGTCCTCCTTATGGGTTCTTGGTCGAACCATCAGGGTACACCGCCCAGCTCAGTTTCCACACCTTTCGAGCCTACCTCCATCTTCCACGTCCCCACGCAACGCATTGCTGGAGTGAGCCTCACGCGGAGCGTACCCATTCGCTGAGATCGTCGCTT
>SKZP01000260.1 GCA_007127275.1 Planctomycetota bacterium | reverse complement strand
TCGAGGCTGTTCGCGTCGTTGTGCTCGAACTGGCTCATCTTGCACTTCGACATCATCCCGCCGTCAATGATGGACTGATGGGCAAGCGAGTCGAAGACCAGTTCATCCCCCTTGCGCAGGATGGCTGTCATCGCGCCAATGTTGCCGAGCACCCCGGCGGGATAGACGTGGCAGGCCTCCTTGCCCTTGAGTGCGGCGAGCTTGGCGTTGAGCTCGTCGTGCAGGGTCATGTAGCCGGAAAGGCGCGGCGAGCCGGAAGCGCCGAGGCCGTAGGTGTCAATGGCTTCCTTCGCGGCGGCGACGACCTCGGGATGCTTGGTCAGCCCGAGGTAGTTGTACGAGGTCATGTTGATGAACTCGCGGATCTCGCCGGTGCGGTTGTCGCGAATCCGCGTGCGCGGCGTCGGCGCCCCGTCGAGCGCCTCCTCGAAAAAGCTCATCCCCCACTGGATCTCGGGGTGGGTCAACCACTCCGTAAAGTCATCCGGCGGCGCAAGAATGTTCGGATTGTCGTTGTAGTGAAAATCCGCCAGGCTGAAGTCGATCGGTTTGGACATGGGAAGAGAGTTGCTGGTGGCTGGTGGCTGGTGGGTCCTGAGTCCGTGGAGAGCGCTGCGAAAAAACCCAACGAGCGGGGCAGAATCTAACACACCAGCACTAGCAACCAGCCACCAGCCACCAGCCACAGCAACTAGCAACCAGCCACTAGCCCCTCCTCTTACCCTTCCTGCTGCTTCTTGTAAAACAGGTCGACCAGCTCGTCGACGTTGGCAATGTCGTTGAGTTCGGAACGCGGCACCTTGATTTTCAGCTCCCGCATGGAGGTGGAGACGACCTCGACAATATCGAGGCTGTTGGCCCCGAGGTCCTTCATCGACTTGCTGGGATCAATCTCTTCGTCTTCAAGGTCGTCGAGGTTCTCTTTGAGGTTGTTGATGACGACGTTGAGAATCTCCTCGCGGGTCATGGTCATTGCTTTGGCTCCTTGCGACCCGGCGCTCTGCCACCGGGGTTGTCGTGATGAGGTCGTCGTGACGGGAGCTGTCGCTTCCGTTCGCCCTCGACCGTTCATGGGTCTCCGGATGCGGTTGGCGCATCACAAGGCCGGGGAAGGCCATGCCGTGCCAAGTATGCGTGCGAAGTGGCACGCATTGCATCGCGGTGGAGGTCGAGGGTGCGACCGTTGGGTAGCTTGCGCGAGACGATACCTTTCGACTGGCCCGTCGCAAATCCCATTTTCGCCCGACTGATCTCCACGAGCGCGAGTGCCGCCTCCGGTACGACCTCGGCGGCGGCAAGCCGGCCGCGTCATGCGGACGGTGCGGCCCCCGGCACTTCATCTGAAAGAGCGCCAAGCCAGTAGTACGCCGAGTCCCGTCCGTTGCTCTGCCAGTGCGCCGAGCGACGCAAACGGTAGTCGTTCGGGATGCGGAACAAACGTACGGACTTCGCCCGAATGCCGTAACGTTCTTGACGGAGCGAGGCGAGCCAAGCCCTGCGAGGTGCGCCAGGTGCGCCCGCGTGGTTCCGTGCTTCGCCGCGCCTGGTGCCCTGCGCTCGCCTCATGAATTGAGCGGGCTTCTCCTGTGGGACGCGTCGCTTCCGGCGCACGTTTGCCAATCACCCTCGGGCGAAGCCCGTGGGTTTTGGACTTTGAATCTTACTCCGCAAGCGGATGAGATCTGCAGGTGCGTGCATGAATGGTGGGGTCGTGTAGCGTGAGGCAAGGTCTGGAGAGGAGGAAGGACGCTGGCATTTGGAATGCTCGTATTGATGCGCATTGCGGAAGGCCTGACTTGGGGATGCAACTGTTGTGCGCTGTGGAGCGTGTAAAAAAGCGCAAACACCCGGGGTTCGGGAGCCGTACCTTGCGGTAGCCGAGCATTCCTTTCGTGGCGTGCACCTCTTGGGTGCTTCGGAATGGGAAAACGGCGTCGAACCGCCACGGGCATGTCCACCGTCTCTTGCCAGGGACAGATCTCTGCACCCACTCAACGCGACCCGTCGCTTATGAACACCGGCAAGCTCTTCACCTTCGGCATCATTTTGGGCATCCTCGGCCTGTTGGCAGCGGTCATCCTGTTGCTGATTGCCGACGACCTGTTCGACTCGCCCCAGTACACCGACCGCAGTGGCGAGGCGGAGCCGGGGCAGGAACGCGAGCCCGAGTCCGACGCGGAGGAGCGCGGCCCCCGAGACGAGCATTACCGGGAGGCAGCTCCCGACGATTCCGAGCCGGTGGTCACGGCACCGCGACCCGAGGAAGAGCCCGGTGCGGACCTCGCGGTGCCGGTCACGGAACAGCGTACCGTCGGCCCGGCCACGGACGGCTCCACGGTGCGCGGGGTGGTCTACGACACGGAAACCGGCGAGCCGCTGCCGGGGCAGACGGTCGTGCTCAGCAACGACGCCACCGGCTGGGCGTGGTCGGTCGACACCTACCGCTCGACCCGCGAGCGCATGCTGGAGTCGGCCGAGGCGGAAGTGGACGCGCTCGAGCAAGGGATTGCCGCCATTGACGACAAGCTTCGCGAGCTCAGCCGCGAACTGGCCCGCGCCTCCGGCGACGAGCGCCGCCGCATTTCGCGCGAGGTTGACCGCTTGCGCCGCAAGGAAGCGCTGCTTGCCGAGTCGCGGCTCGTCTGGGTGTTCGTCACCCGCTGGCTCGAGGACAACCCGGATCCGCAGTCGCTGCCGTTGGATACCGCCGCGGAGGCCATGACGCGCCTGCAACTGGCGCGGGAGAGTGCCCGCGAGGTCGCCGGGCTGCAAGAGGTCGAGGGCTCGGCGTTGCCGGACGAGGGGGTGACGCTGCGGGCGACCTCCGACGAGGCGGGGGCGTTTGCCTTCGAGCAGGTGCCCATGGGCATGTTCGGCCTGTTCGTGCGAAGCGAGGAGTACCAGAGCCACAGCACCACCGTCTTGAGCCTTTCCCCCGGCAGCGAACACGAGGTACGTCTCAACGTCGGCCCCGCCGCCCGCTTCACCGGTGTGGTCCGCGACGCAAGCAGCGGCGAGCCCATTCCCGGCGCCCAGGTGCGGCTCTTGCCCGTGGCCGGCGAGGACGGTGAGCCCGCCCCGTTTCAGATGCCCGGTGCGCCGGATCCTTCCTCGCCGCGGGCGCGCGACGTCGGCGACTACGAGACGCCGCCGGAGCCGGAGGAACTTGAAACCGACGAGCGGGTGCAGCAACTGCTTGCGCAGCAGTTCAGCGGCGGCGAGGGGCGCGACCTCTTCGGCGCCGGCATCACCGACGAGGAGGGCCGCTTTGCCGTGCGCGCCTCGCAGGTGCCGGGCGCCTACCGTGTGCTCGCCTGGGCCGACGAATACGAAGCGAACGAAACTCGGCAAAGCTACGAGATTGAACGCGGCGAAGCCGTCGAGGTGGATCTGCAGCTTCAAGGGCTTACCGGTGTGCGCGTCATTGTGCGAGGAGCGCCGCTTGCCGAGGTCGAGGGCGTCGAGCACGACACCGAAGGCGAGACCGAGGGCTTCGACCGCGACGCCGACGGCGAACCCGGCGACGTGCACAGGCCGCGCCTCGTCGAGCCGGACGGCACCGGCGAGCTGGAGCCGAAGTACAACGCCATTGTGCGCGTCCTCCATACCCGCCAGGCCGAGCGCATTGGCTTGAGCGACTCCTGGGACGGCAACTGGGATCCCGACGCCCTGGAGATGCCCCGAGGGGGATTTGGTATGCCGCAACCGACGCGCGAGTCGAACTTTCTTTACCGCACCGACCGTGACGGCGCAGTCTTTGTTGCCGGGCTCAATCCCGAGCGCGAGTACCGCATCAAGGCCCGCAAACGGGGCTACCAAGCCAGCGAGGAAGTGGTTCTTTCTTTGCAGCCGCAAACAATTGCCGAGGTGGAGCTGATTCTAGAGC
>SKZP01000408.1 GCA_007127275.1 Planctomycetota bacterium | reverse complement strand
CTCTTCCTGAGCGATCCGGAAAACCGGCTCACGATCACGCTCGAGGAGCCGTACCTGCTCTCCGACACCAAGGGGCCGCGCATCGCCGAGGGCCTGCGGGACCGGGCGACGCTCGCGATCCTCTTGAGTCTCGGCTTCGTCGTGCTCTACATCTGGTTCCGCTTCCGCTCCTTCTCCTACGGGTTGGGGGCGACGCTTGCCGTGGCGCACGACATTCTGCTCGCGCTCGGGCTGATCGCGCTGATCGACGCCTTCACCAACTTCTCGGTGAAGCTCGACCTCACCGTAGTCGCCGCGCTGCTGACGATCATCGGGTACTCGCTCAACGACACGATCGTTGTCTTCGACCGAATACGGGAGAACCGAACCGGGGCGAGCAAGAAGCTCTCGCTGTTGCCGTTCATCAACACCTCGATCAACGAGATGCTGAGTCGAACGGTGATTACCTCGATGACCACCTTCTTCGTGGTCTTCGTGCTCGTGCTCTTCGGCGGGGCCGGCCTGCAGGGCTTTGCAATCACGCTCTGCATCGGCATCCTCGTGGGGACCTACTCCTCGATCTTCATTGCCGCGCCGCTGGTAAGCATTCCCTGGAAGCGCTACACCGCGCTGCTTTGGGGTGCGGTGGGACTCGGCTTAATCTGGGCGCTCGTCGCGATCTGGGTGCACGGGGTTCGTATCGTCTGGTTCGAGGATCTGCTGCTGAACTTCGCGGTCTATACGGCAGCGTTGTTCCTCGTCACCGTGTGGCTCGTGGCACTGCTCGACTTCTATGTGCGCAGCAAGTCCGAGAAGGCGGACGCGTTCATCGATCAGGCCGGCGGCCGCGTGATCTCTCGCGAGGCTTCGCTGGAGCGCATTGCCGAGGAGCAAGGCGCCAGCGGCGAAAGCGGCAGCAGCGCTGCCACCGCCACCGAGAGCCGGCAGGAGGCGAGCGCACCGGAAGCCTCCGGCGAGACGACGAGCTCCGACGAGGAAGAGCCCGCAGCGGCGGCGCCTACCGGCGAGGCCGCCAAGGACGAGCCCGGCTCAGCCGGCACCGAGGAGAAGTCCGAGCCGGCGAAGGAGCCGCAGCCGCAGCAGCTACGGCAACAGCCCACGCCGAGTTCGCCGCCAAGCTCCGGCGGAAAGAGCAAAGGCAAAGGCGCTAGCAAGAAGAAGGGCCACCAACGCGGAAAAGGTGGCAAGAAAGGCAAGAAGGGCAAGCGCTAACCGCGCCATGCGACAACGGTGAAGCGCCGCCACCTTCGAGGGAGACAGCTCCCGAGTAGGCGGCGCTGCAAGCACACAGCGAGCCGGAGGTCGGTACCCAAACCGGCCTCCGGCTCTTGTGTGTGGTACCGGGTTCAACGGCCCAAGTGGCGCAGGCAGGAAGACCCGGCGGCACCCGTCGGGTGGCGCGTTCCTTGACGGCGTTTCACGTGGCGGCTATCATCCGACGATCGCCGAATCGCCGCGTCGCGTAGTTGGTTTTCAACCGCTTTAAAGGCACGTTCGCGGCTTGCTGATCCGCCCCATACAGTCTCATCCGCCTTTCGGTCGGCCAGGAGGGTCCGGTGACGGGTACCGACCAGCATAACTATCAAGCGCTCCTAGAAGAGAACGAGCGGCTCAAGGCGGAAGTCGCCCGGTTGCAAAAGCTCACCGAGCGCGAGATCGAGTCGCAGCAGCCGGCCGATCAGATGGGGATGATCCGCTCCATCGTCGGCATCGACGAGCGCATCATTCAACTCGACGAGAACGACCACATCGAGTACATCAACGGCTCGATGGCGAAGATGCTCAACATCGACCGCAAGCAGGTGCTCGGCGAGCACGTCTCGGCGATCGATCAGTTCTCCTGGGGCGAGGGAGTCTTTCAACGCCAGGTTTCCGAGGCGAAGAAGAAGGGAGACCTCGAGGTCGAGAAAACCTGCGAGGTCGACGGCCGGGAAACGATCTTCATCATCCGCACCTCGGTGATCTCCGGCAAGGCACAGTTGATCGTGCAGGACGTCACCAAGCAGCGCACGACCGAGCGCGTCTTCAAGCGCATGGTCTCGCCCGAGGTGATGGAGCGCGTCATGGAGATGGGCAAGGATTACAGCCAGGCCGAGCGCTACGAGATGACCTTGCTCTTCGCCGACCTGCGCGGCTTTACCTCGGCCAGCCAGAACTTGCCGCCGGAGGAGGTGCGCGAGGTCTGCAACGACTTCCTCGCCGAGATGACCACGCAGGTGGTCAACCACCAAGGCACGATCGACAAGTACATCGGCGACGAGGTGATGGCGCTGTTCGGCGCGCCGTACTTCTTCGAGGATCACGCGGTCAAGGCGCTGAATGCGGCGATCGACATGCAGATTGCGCATGAGCGCCTGCGCGAAAAGTGGCGCAGCGAGGGCAAGCCCGAGTTGCAGATGGGTATTGGCATCAACACCGGCGAGATGGTCGTCGGCCTCGTCGGCTCCGAGTTGCGCACCGACTTCACCGTGCTCGGCCATCACGTCAACCTGGCCGCCCGCCTCTGCGGCCTCGCCGCCGGCAGCGACATCTGGCTCGGCCCCCGCACCTTCGAGCTAATCAAGGAGTGGGTGCAACGCTACGGCCCCAACGCCGACATCAAAGTGAACGTCAAGTTCAAGCCCGCCGGCAGCATCCAAGCCAAAGGGATCGACAAACCCGTCGAGATCGTCAACGTCGTCCTGAAAAACGACTGACGCACGAATCATCGCCATGCGAGGCGAAGTGCTCGTCGAGGCGGAACGGGTGGTCGGCATCGAGGCATTGAACTTGCGTACGGAAGCCGTCGGGTTGAAAACCAAGATACGGATTGAAGATGAGTAGCCCTCAATTCCGATGGCAGCGTGTGGTTTCGAGCTTTACCTTCCGCTGGTGGAGCTTGAGTGGAGCGTGTTGGGGCTCTACGACGATGCGCGCTTTCCGGGGCGTTCTCTCCTTGTCTTCAAGGAGCACGTCGAGGACTTCGCGGCCTCGAGCGCGACGCACGGAAAGATTCAAGGGCGACAACGTCACCGAAAAATGCGACGTTGGTGTCATTGTCCAGGAGGGCATTTCCTCCGAAGCTTGTTGGGTAAAGGGGGCCGGCGTATCATAGGCCGGTGCATCCCTCTTCGTCTCACATCCACCTCTGTTACCTACGTTCAGAAAGACCTCGCGCCATGGGTAAGAAGGATAAGAAGAAAGGCACGCCGTTCGGGTACCTGATGATGCTCCTCGGCCTGGCGGTCGCCGCTCTGGGAGTGACGCTTGCCATCAGCGTCGACGATGTCGTCAACATCGCCAAGAGCGTCCCCGTATTGAAGGAGCAGTACGAGGAAGGCTCGGTCCAATTCGGGATGATTGGAGCGGGTGTTGTCCTCTTTTTGCTCGGCATGGTGATTCGGCCGAAGAAGAAGAAGAAAAAGTAGCGCCCTCGGCGATCCCACGCAGGAACACCTCCGGCGGCGCACACGCCGAGGACGGCCCGGTCTTGTCCTGCGGGGCTTGAAAGCCTGGGTGCCGCAAAGTTCTTGCAACAACGTCAAGCCCACCGACTGCGTCGGTGGGCTTGTGTATTTCTCACGGGACCGCGGGATTCGTTTTATCAGTAGCCCCGAGGGGCGTCCGAGGGCAGCCCAGGGCTGCCGCTCGAATGCCGTGAAGTGCTCGCTGCCCCCAGCCCAGCGACTGCGTCGGCGGGCGCTCGGACGGCCTACGCGGAGGCCACGCCGCGGCCGGACGCGAATCAGTACGCACAACCCAACAGCAAGTACACACCCCGGGGACCGCAGGCGCATTCTTGAGTTGCATCCTCCCGCGCAGGCGAACGGCAGCCCGCCAACACAGTCGCCGGCTCTGAAATCTACGAATCACCGAAGACCGAACGGCACTGGGGCGGCAGAACCAAATCCCTTCGCGTTCG
>SKZP01000274.1 GCA_007127275.1 Planctomycetota bacterium | reverse complement strand
GGTCAGCGCCTCGGCCAGCAACAACGGCAAGGCCTCGTCGGCGAGCTCACGCACCTCCGTCGGCACGTCGTCGCGCAGCCGCCACTCGGCGAGCAGCGGCCCGAAGAGCCGGCGCTTGTGCGGCTCGTCCGAGTCTGCGTCGCCGAGGCCGTGGTGCGCGACAAGCTCGCGCAGCCGCAGGCAGGTTGCGAGGTACTCGAGGCCGCGCCCCGTCAAAGTGGAGCCGGGGAGGGCGGCGACGTCGAGGGAGGAGCGCAGGGTTTGCTGCGCCGTGGCCAGCTGACGCTCGAGCGTTTCCACCGCGGCTTTGCGCTGGTCGTACTCGTTCTGCGCCTCGGAGAAGCGCTGGGTGATCTCGTTGCCGCCGGCCTCGGCAATGCGCGCGCGCAAGGTGGCAACCTCCTCGTCGTGGGTGACGAGGCCGCGCTCCATGCTTTCGGCTTGGCCGCGGTTGTGCTCGAGGGCGGACTCGAGCTGGCCCTGCTGCCGGGCGCGGTCGCGGGAAATGGCGTCGAGGCGGTCGAGCGTGGAGTGCAACTGCTCCATCCGGACGCGGACCTTTTCGAGCTCCGCCTCCGCCTTTGCCTTGCGCGCCTTGGCCTGCGAGAGCCGTTGTTGCATGCGCTCCTGCGTGGCGTGCAGCTCCTCGGCGGCGACGGCGGCCTGCGCGGCGTGCGCCCAGGCGTGCTCCGTCTCCAGCGTGCGTACTCGTTCTTCCAACTCCTCGCGGCGCCGCAGGTTTTCGAGGTCGGTGCGCATGTGCTCAAGCAGGCTCTTTTGCATGTGATACTGCTGCTCGAGCGGGTCGAGGCGCGTCTTCGCGTTGGCCACCTCCGTCTTGAGCTTCTCCAGCAACTCGCGCAACTCGAGCAGTTGTGTGGTTTCCAAAAACGCCTCGAACTGCTTGTGCGGCGAGTCGCTGCTGAAGTTCGAGATGGTCCCCTCTTCGGTGAACGCGAGGCTGTTGCGCGGACTGACGCCGGCTTGGCCGAACAGTCGCTCAATCATCGCCTGCGTGACGCGGCGCTCCGTCCCCGGTGCGCCGAGCTTGTAGGTCGCCGAGTTCTGGCCACGGGTAAGCTCCAAGCGGACGTTGACCACATCCGCGTCGGAAAGCCGGTCCAACTCGGCCACGCCGGTGGCCAGCGCCCGCTCGCCGAGTCGCACGGGCTCTTGTTCGTTGCCGTCGCTGTTGCCCAAGCTGCGCGCGTACACGGGCATCCGCGGATTGAACAGCGAGAGCGTCACGCGAGCCGAGTCGCCGTGCGGGCCGACGAGTTCCGCCAAACCTTCTTTCTTCACTCGTGTGGACTTCGAACCGAGCGCCAGCAGCAGCGCATCCAGGATTTGCGTCTTGCCGCTGCCGTTGGCCCCCGTAAGCAGCACAATGGGCGTGGCAAAGGGGATGCGCGAATCCGCGTGCAACATGAAATTTTCGAGGTGCAGCTCGCGCAAGAGGCGCTGTGAAGGAGCTTGGCGTGTGTGAGGCGTTGTGGGCGTCGAGGTGGCAGAATTCATATGTGACGGGGTGGATTCGGTTCGTCAGGAACTGGCGAAAAGCGTCGCGGCACCCACAGGCGACCTTGCCCCGCAGTATATGTTCCCCCGTTGAGACACGCGACCGCCGAGCGAGATTGCAAGTCGCTCACTCGTTGGCCGAGCTGGCCGTTCGCAACCACGTGTGCCACAGATCGGCTGGCGCCTGCGCGACTGAGTTTGGCCGGGCGGCCAAAGCCGCTCCGCGACTTTGAAGCGGCAGCACGAAAGCTAGTAACGGAGCCAAGGGTCCGCAGCCGGTGGGCGTATACGCGTGCGTCTGCAGCGACTTCTGATGCCACTGCCGGCGGAAACAAGGGAGCGCAGCCCCCGAGCGAGAAGGGGATACGACGGCGTGCCGGTCGCGGCGCGGTCTGTGCCTCTTTGGGAATACAACGAGCGAACGTATCCCGTCCCGCTCGCGCGGCCCGACGAATTCGCTGGCGTCGGCGGCTGCCGTATGGGAGCCAAGTGCCTGGCGTAGGCTTGCGTCTTGCAACGGCCGGGCTGCCATACGTGCTGATCTAGTCCGGACGCGGCACGGCCGTTGGCTCCGTTTGACGTTCCCTTGCTCAACCGAAAGGATCCCCCGTGACCGACGACGTCTCCCACCATCCACATCAACCGGTCCGCTCGCCCGAAACCGTGCGCAGCGAAGGCAACCGACTCGCGCAGGAAAACTCGGCGTATCTTCAGCAGCACGCGCACAATCCCATTGAGTGGTACCCCTGGAACGAGGACGCGCTGGCAAAGGCGAAGCGGGAAGACAAACCGATTTTTCTCAGCGTCGGGTACTCCTCCTGCCATTGGTGCCACGTGATGGAGCACGAGTCGTTCGAGGACGACGAGGTGGCGGCATACCTCAACGAGCACTTCGTCAGCATCAAAGTCGACCGCGAAGAACGGCCCGACCTCGACGGCATATACATGGAAGCGGTGCAGCGCCTCACCGGCAGCGGCGGCTGGCCCATGACCGTGTTCCTGACGCCCGAGCAGAAGCCGTTCTTCGGCGGCACCTACTTTCCGAAGCCTCACTTTCTCGCGCTGACCGGCAAAGTCGTCGAAGCGTGGACGACACAGCGGGACGCGCTGCAGACCGACGCGGATACGCTTGCCAAGATGATTGGCCAGAGCATGGCCGACTTCGGCGGCGACGCGGCCGGCCCCGCGCCGGGGCGCAACCTCGCCGAGGGGGCCGTCGAGGCGCTGCGACAGAGCTTCGACCGCAACTGGGGCGGCGACGGCCAAGGCGTAAAGTTTCCCACGCCGCCGGTCTGGTCGCTGTGCCTGCGCCTGCACCGCAAGACCGGCGCGGCCGAGCCTGCCCACATGCTGCGGCTCACGCTCGACAAGATGGCCGACGGCGGCATCCACGACCACGTCGGCGGCGGCTTCCACCGCTACACCGTCGAGCCGACCTGGCTTGTGCCGCACTTCGAGAAGATGCTCTACGACAACGCGCAACTCGCGACACTGTACCTGGAAGCCTCCGTGGCGCTGGCCGAGCCGCGCTACCGCGACGTCGCCCGGGATACGCTCGAGTTCATGATCCGTGACCTCTCCGGCACGCCCGGCGAGGCGAACGTGGCGCAAACGCACGGCATCTACGGCAGCTACGACGCCGACTCGGAGGGCCACGAGGGCCTGTTCTACCTGTTCACGCCAGAACAGCTGCGCGAGGCGGTTACCGACGAGGCGGACGCCGAGGCGCTGGCAAAGCTCTTGGATGTGCAAAGTGGGGGCAACTTCGAGGGGCGCAGCATTCTGACGCGCCGCCTGGAACCAAAGCAGGTTGCCGACGAACTCGGCCGCGACGAGGCGGAGCTTGCCGCGCTGTTCGAGACGTGGCGCGAAACGCTCTACCAGTACCGGGCGAAGCGCGTCTGGCCCGCACTCGACCGCAAGGTTGTTACCGCCTGGAACGGGATGGCCATCCGCGCCTTCGCAAAGGGCTACCAGCTCTTCGGCGACGAGCGCTACCGGCAGGCCGCCGAGCAGACGGCCGCCTACCTCAAGCGCGTCAACCGCGACGCCGCTTCGGGACGACTCTTCCGGGCCAGCACCGACGGCGTTCCCACCGGAACGGGCGTGCTCGACGACTACGCCTGCCTCGCCCACGGCTTGCTCGAGTTGTTCCAAGTCACCGGCTCGCTCGAAACGTTCGACTGGGCAACGGAACTCGTCGGGGTGGTCGAGCGTCATTTCATGGGGCCGGAGCCGGGCAGTGCCTACTACTTCACGCCGGACGACGCCGAGGCCCCCTTGGGCCGCCAAGTCGAGTTGGTTGACTCCGTCGAGCCCTCGGGCAATGCGGCCATGCTGCACGCGCTTCTACTGTACGCAGCGCTCGCCGCGGACCGCGACGTG